>JBQGEO010000282.1:0-10460 GCA_052039655.1 Pararcticibacter sp. | reverse complement strand
GTTAAATCTTAATATGCGTTTATATTTGCCCGTTCAAATATAAACGCATTTTTATGACCACCTCTGAGCAACTCATTAATCAAACAGCACAATTTGTACAACAAACCCTTCAAAACGCCGAAGGTGGGCATGACTGGTGGCACATATTAAGAGTATGGAATGCAGCAAAAGCAATTGCCCTGGACGAGCCCGTAGACGGGTTGATTGTGGAACTCGCGGCTCTTCTCCATGACATTGCAGACCCTAAGTTCCATAACGGGGACGAAGAGATAGGTCCTGAAACTGCCAAAAAATTTATGCAGTCAATTGGATTACAGCACGATATAGCATTCCACGTGGAACAGATTATTAGAAATATGTCATTCAAATCCGGCCTAGGAAAACTCACTTTTCATTCAAAGGAACTGGAAGTGGTACAGGACGCGGACAGACTGGATGCAATTGGCGCCATCGGTATAGCGCGGGCATTTACCTATGGCGGATATAAAAACCGCGAACTCTTTAACCCCCAGATCCCCCCAAACCTCAACATGAGTAAAGAGGAGTATAAAAAAAACACAGCTCCTACTATCAATCATTTTTACGAAAAACTTCTCTTGCTGAAAGATAAAATGAATACTGCTGCGGGAAAGCGCCTGGCGGAAAAAAGGCATCTTTTTATGGAGGATTTTCTTAATCAGTTTTATGCTGAGTGGAATGGAGAAAAATAGTATCATTGTATAATGAAACTCAGGGAATTAGTTTTTATAAATGCGTTTGTCGTAGCTCTCACTCTCGCTCTGGTGAATTATTATTTCCAGGGCAATATATATGACCTTCTTTTAACGTTTATTATCACCTTAGTGATTTGTTATATCGTGTTCTATTACTTGATAGAGCGGTATATTTACAGTAAAATTAAGCTCATTTATAAACTGATTCACAATCTGAAGTTAGGTAAAGACCTCAAGGATGCACTGGGAGAATACGTAAGTGACGATCCTATCAATGACGTTGAAAATGAAGTAAAAGAATGGGCGAGGGTTAAAAAAACGGAGATAGACGCGCTGAAGCAGCAGGAACAATTCAGGAGAGATTTCCTGGGGAACATCTCACATGAACTGAAAACCCCCCTTTTTGCTGTACAGGGCTATATCGAAGCACTGCAGGATGATGCGATGGAGGATCCGGAGCTGGCAAAGCAGTTCCTTGATAAAGCGTCAAAAAACATCGACAGGCTGAGCCTTCTGATTAAAGACCTCGATTCTATCTCCAAGCTCGAAAGCGGAGAGGTTCAATTAAATTATAAGAAGTTCGATCTTACTGTTCTGATAAAAGAGGTTATTGAACAAATGGAACTTAAGGCGAAAAGCCAAACCATCGAGCTCATTTTCAAAGATAAATACCACTTTCCCACACTTGTCTATGCTGACAGAGACAAGATCTGCCAGGTGTTGATTAACCTTATAGACAATTCAATAAAATATGGGAAAGAAAATGGAACGACTGCAATAAAGACATTTGAACTTCACGACCAGATCCTGGTAGAAGTAACAGATGACGGAGCCGGTATCGAAGAAAAACACTTGCCCAGATTATTTGAACGCTTTTTCAGAACTGATCAAAGCAGGTCAAGACAGATTGGCGGATCGGGGCTTGGTCTTGCAATCGTCAAACATATACTGGAAGCTCATCAGCAAACCATAACAGTACGCAGTACGGAAGGGCTCGGTTCTACATTTGCTTTTACACTGGCGAGAGCAAAGAGCAGCTTTCCAATTTAAGTTAAGCCCTGGAGCAGTTCAGGAATGTCTTAATTAACAATTAACATTAACTTAACATTGTATTGATACCTTTGCTGAGTTTTTAAAGCAATATATGTCATTAAACAGCATTTTCCAATACTTCGTACCGAAGGACAGGAAGTTTTTCCCCTTGTTCGAAAAAGCAAGCGGGAACCTTATACAATTAGGAGAAGCATTAAACGAACTGGTTAACTCCTCTGATCCAAACAGGAGAGCAGAACTTACCAAAAAAATTGAAGACCTAGAACATGTTGGTGACGATATCACTCACCAGATCTTTCTTGAACTTGGTAAAAACTTTATAACGCCATTTGACCGGGAAGATATCCATGCCCTGGCTTCAGCTATCGACGACATTGCAGATTTTATTCATGGATCTGCCGCCCGTATGTCCCTTTACAAGGTTACGGATATCACCGCACCATTCACAAAGCTTGCTGAGCTGATCTTGCAGGGATGTATAGATCTGAATAAAGCTGTAGGCGAATTAAAGAACCTGAAAAACATCCGCCTCATAACGGATTCCTGTGTACGGATTAACAGCATGGAAAACCAGGCAGACTATGTTTTTGACCGTGCAGTTGCCGATCTGTTTGAATATGAACAAGACACAAAGCTGATCATCAAATATAAAGAGATCCTTTCTGCACTGGAAACAGCAACAGACAAATGCGAGGATGCCGCCAATGTATTGGAAACTATTCTCGTAAAGAACGCATAAACTAAAATCAACTAAAAATGGTCACAACCCTTTTAGTAGTTGTCGTTATCCTGGCTGTTCTGTTCGATTACATTAACGGATTTCACGATGCGGCAAATTCTATTGCTACAGTAGTTTCAACAAAGGTTCTGTCTCCTTTTCAGGCAGTTCTGTGGGCAGCACTCTTTAATTTTGCGGCTTACTTTTACTTTGACGATCATAAAGTTGCCAATACTGTTGCTAAAACAGTCGTGGAAAACTTCATTACCATGCATGTTGTACTGGCCGGACTGGTTGCAGCAATTACATGGAACCTGTTTACATGGTATTATGGAATTCCTTCAAGCTCTAGCCATACTTTAATTGGAGGCTTCGCGGGTGCGGGAATAACCTATGCATTGCTCAACGGGCATACTCCCATGGAGGCCCTCAACCTGGGTTATGTATTCAAAATTCTTTCCTTCATTGTTCTTGCGCCGATTATAGGTATGATCATATCTGTTATCATAACGCTGATAATTGTGAATCTTAGCCGATGGTCGAAGCCAGCCACAGCAGAAAAATGGTTTAAGCGCCTGCAGCTGGTATCGTCTGCTGCCTTAAGCTTTGCCCACGGCGGAAATGACGCGCAAAAAGTTATGGGGATCATCTATGTTGCATTAGTTGCTTCCAACGTAATCAGCAGCGATGATCATATGCCTGAATGGGTGCCGATCGTTTGTTACAGCGCCATTGCGTTTGGAACAATGAGCGGCGGATGGCGGATCGTCAAAACGATGGGTTCGAGGATAACTAAAGTTACAGCCCTCGAAGGAGTTGGCGCAGAAACAGCGGGTGCTATTACGTTAGGCATTACCGAGCACTTTGCTATCCCTGTATCCACTACTCACACCATAACCGGATCAATTATCGGGGTTGGACTTACCAAAAGAGTATCAGCGGTACGATGGGGTGTCACCATCAATCTTGTATGGGCATGGATCTTAACGATCCCGGTATCGGCTATATTGGCCGGACTTGTTTATCTGGTTATAAACATGTTCCTTTAGATACCGGTTAAAAGGATAAAACAAGAAAAGGACGCCGGAAACGACGTCCTTTTCTTGTTTTATATCCAATGCTTTTTTCAACAAAAAAGGAGACATTTGTATTAATCTTTAAATCTTTTATACTGTTATAATCCCGAATGACACAAAATATCTCATACTTTATAGAGGTTCTGGGAATTATCGTATTTACCATTTCGGGGGCATTCTCTGCCATGCAAAAGAGATTCGACGCTTTTGGAGTACTGATAATAGGTTTTGTAACAGCACTCGGAGGCGGGACAATAAGGGATGTGCTTATCGGTTTCACTCCGGTGACCTGGATGAGAACACCCGACATTCCAATTCTCATTTTCGTTACAGGGATCATCACTCTGTTTATCAAGAATTACATTAAGAACCTGAAAACCACATTCGTTTTTTTTGACGCTTTAGGGCTCGGCCTGTTTACCATGATCGGCATTCAAAAGGGTGTGGTAACTGGTTTGGATCCGGGCATATGTATCATCCTTGGAACCATTACAGGGAGTTTTGGAGGAGTATTAAGAGATATCCTGCTGAACAATATCCCCCAGATCTTCAGAAAAGAAATTTACGCAACAGCCTGTATTGTTGGTGGCGTGATATACTTTCTACTTATACAAGTAATAGATAAAGATCTTTCCCGGGTTATTACCATATCGCTGATTTGCGGAATCCGGCTTGTAGCAGTAAAGTATAACCTCAGTATGCCTAAGTTCTACGCTTAATTCCTTCTCCTATTTAAGGATGTCATCAATGGTATTATAGGAAACAGAGTGATAGTTAGGCCTTGCCTTTTTATAGATCTCTCTTGCCCATACTTTACCGTCTTTAGTCAATACCATTTCCTTATATAAGGGAATCAGGAATTTACGCCGTCCGACATTTGTCAGAAAATCTTCAATGTAAGAATACGCCGGAGTATAGTGATGCCTGATTGCCAGAAGATACCAGGAACATTGAATTTCTGTATTTCCAGAACGCGTAAAAGAGAACTCCTTATCCAGGGCCTTCATATCTGCTGCCGAAATACTATCAGGAAGAGCTTTGATGAAATATAAGAGTTCATTGGCGGTCTTCAGCTGTTTTCTCAGTTCTCCGCTATGCAGGCTATTTTTCCACGAAGAAACCATAGAATCTATCGCTTCAAATTCGCGGGAGTTTACCGGAGGTACATTTGCAGGTATACCTGGTTGATAAATCCAGCCGGACATCTTAATTTTATCACTCAGACCCGGCTTTTTGCTGATCAGACCGGCCTCAAGATCGTTTATAAAATCCTCAGTCGTTACAGATTGAAAAGAATGACGTTCAAAGTACTGCTTCAGAAACGCATCAAACTCCTGCCGCCCCGCCGCTTCTTCGATCGTCCGCAGAAACGAGTATCCCTTCTCGTAGGCTATATCTGTCATACCTTCGTCCGGATCTCTTCCTGCAAAGTCTCCTTTGAGCCTGGTATCTTTGTTTTCTTTACCCATATCTGCGATGGTCTCCTTTAACGACTCAAATCCCAATACCTCCTGCATGCGGGCTTCCTGCTTTCCGTACACTTCTTCAATAATTCTTCGCTCAAAATAAACAGTAAAACCTTCGTTCAGCCAAAAGTCATTCCATGTGGCGTTTGTGACTAAATTTCCGCTCCAGCTATGAGCGAGCTCATGTGCCACAAGGCTCACGAGGGATCTGTCCCCGGCTATCACTGTAGGTGTAGCGAATGTTAACATAGGATTCTCCATGCCACCGAAAGGAAAACTCGGCGGCAATACCAGAACATCGTATCTTCCCCACCTGTACGGACCATATAATTTCTCCGCAGCATTCACCATCTTACCCATATCTGCAAACTCCCATGCAGCTTTATCCAGTGCTGCCGGTTCAGCATATATGCCAGTCCGTTTATCTATAGCTTTAAAATCAAGATCGCCAACAGCAAGGGCCATCAGATAAGAAGGGATAGGGTGCGGTTGTTTGAAGGTATATCTTCCATTTGCCGATCGTTGTTGCGGATTCTCAGCACTCATCAGAGCCAATAGACCCTGAGGAACAGTCACAGATGCATTATATGTAAACCGGATGCCCGGACTATCCTGGCAGGGCACCCAGGTACGGGCAAGAATAGCTTCAGACTGGGTATATAAAAACGGATGTTTTTTACCCAGGGTCTGCTTAGGATCCAGCCATTGCAGCGCAGCAGCATCTTTCGAGGTTTTGTACCAGATAGTAACTTTGGACGTTGAAGGGTTAATTTTTACCTTCAGGGGCTGTCCAAGATACCTGTCCTTTGCACCCAAAGAATAAAGAGTTTCGCGGTGATCATCCTCACCCAGTGTCACCTTTTCAATTTTGATCTCTCTGGTGTCGAAAATGATTGTATCAGCCTTTGAAGTATTTTCAATTGTCCATTCTGCCTTTCCATCTATGCTCTGGCTTATAAAATCTATTTTCAGATCGAGATCAAGGTGCTTTACACGTACCTGTGCCGGGTTGGCAAACGAGTGCGGATCTTTCTTGTCATTTCCAGAACCGGAGTTATTCCGGCTACATGCCATCAATAAAAAAGTACTCAGTACCAGAACAGGGAATGAGATATATTTCGTCATACCGGAAAAAGAGAATTTAAATGTTATGATTATTTTCCGAAGGATACCGTCACCTGTACCTCTTCTGTATCCTTACCAGAGCCTGAACGCCATGCCGGTCCCTCCTCAATCAGCCTGACCGCTTCCTTATTACATGCTTCGTTAAGCCCTTTTTCTATACTGAAACCGCTGAGTATACCGCCTGAATTTACTTTAAAACGGACCACTACGGTTCCAACTGCTTGTTTGTCTTTAGCAAGCTTTATATTTTCTCTTAAATAGATGTTGTATTTACTCCAGCCGGAAACGGGCTCCGGCCGGACCTGCCGGGAAGACGTGCCGGCAACCGAAGAGGTACCATGAGACGACCTCATGATTACCACAACAGGCTCTCCCGCTTCTATACGAATAACCTGAGATTCATATCCGGGAGCCACGAAAGAAACATTACCGGAAGTTGAATCCGCCAGTGCGAACATCCCTTCAGCGTTTGTTGTTGCAGCGCCTATCCCCCCTTCCCGTTTTACATAAACACCGGGAAGAGGCTCCCCTCCGTCTTTCGATACCTTTCCTGAAATTATCTTTGTCTTATAGGCAGCCGAACCACGGATGACCGATGCAGTATCGCCTGGTTCGGATAATGCAGATGATGATATACCAGAGGTTTGGACAGGTATGTTGTCAGCTCCGTTCTGGCCATTCAAGACTCTCCTAAGGGTATCGACGACCCTGGCCGATAAAACTGTTATTTGTTGCGTATTAGGTGCAGAAGCAACTTTCTGACTCTGTATTGTAAATACTTCCTTGCTGGCTTCTGCGTTCGCGATAAGAGTGCCTGAAGATAAGGAATCCGCCAATACGGCATTTCCGCCTGTTTCCGCTGCATTGGATTGCATTCCCAGGCTGTCAGCCGGAGTAAGCTTCACTTCTACATGCTTCTGCACAGCAAGTTGCGTATCACGACGGCTTCCCTTCATCCAGAAAAGAATGCCTGCTGAAACAAACATCAGGCCTGCCGCTGCTGCGACACTCAGTCTTTGCCAGGTGAAGTAAAAAATGCTTTTATTCTCGTCTTTCCGGACGACACGCTCTTCCAGCTGCCGCTGTAATAAGCTCAGGTTGTGATACGCTGATTCTCCGGCAGAAGAATAACCTTCAATAGCTTCAGCGAGAAAAGGATCTTCAAGTGCCTGCTTCTCCAATTCATGCATCGCTTTAGGATCCAGTTTGCCTTCCAGATACTGTTGAATTAAACTATATTTAATGTTATTCGTTTCCACTATTCTTTTCCATACAAATTTTCAGGTTCCGTTTACCATTCTGAATGTAACTTTTTACTTTGTTCATATCAAAACCAGTAATATCGGAAACCTCTTTATAACACTTCTCCTGGAGATAAAAGAGATCTATACTAAGCCTTTGTTCTTCAGGAAGCTTCTCCATGCATCTCTCCATTGAGTTTAGAGCACCCTCTTTAGAATCATCTATATTAAGATGCACTATTTCAGCTTTTTCCACAATGCCGTCTTCTACCGATACAAAGGTATGCTTAGAATTACTTCTCAATACCATGAGGCAATAATTCCTGGCCAAAGTATAAAGCCAGCTTTTGAAATTCGCAACCTCGTATTTTCGTAATTTCTCTACAAGTTCTTCGAAGATCTGCATTACAGCATCTTTACTCTGATCTTCATCTTTAAAGTACCGAAGGCACAAACCGTATACAAGAGCCATATAATTCTGGTAGAGTTCTCCAAGGATCTCAAGATCACCCGTCCGCTGATATTCAGCAAGCATCTCTGCCTCTCCGGCCTCTCCACGCGGATACTTATTTTTGACAAACTTCAAGGTACAGACCTGCTTTATAAATTAATTCAGATAGCTTATTGTGTATTTTTTGTAAGCTCCTCTATTCCGACCACCCGGACATCAGTATTTACCCGATTACCGGTTGATTCTTTTCTCCTGCATTTGCACCGGAACAGGAAACAAATTTACTGTTTTTCTTCCTCATAACACTAAATAGTCCTTTTTTTGCAACGGTAGGTATAGAAGTATTCTGAGAAACGCTTAATGCATTAAACCAGCATCTTCTGTGGCAAAAAAATTGCTGTTGTATAAGAAATTTAATGAAATGAAACACATATTTACGATCACTATTCTCAGCGCAGGTCTTCTGCTAAGCAGCTGCGAAACACTAAATCAAACTGCAAAGGTTTTAAACCAGTCACTTGGAACACCGACTGCAACGGAGATAGCACTAGGTCTGAAACAAGCGCTGGAAGCAGGTACGAATAACGGTACCAGCAGGCTCCATGCGCAGGACGGCTTCCTGGGAAACCTGGCGGTAAAGATCCTGTTTCCTCCGGAAGCACAAAAGGCTGAAAATACTTTGCGGAAATTAGGTCTGAATCAACTCTGCGACAATGTCATCACCAGCCTCAACAGAGCCGCTGAAAGTGCAGCTGCTGAAGCTAAGCCAATTTTCATCTCCGCGATTAAACAAATGACCATTGCAGACGCAACTAATATCCTTCTTGGAAAACAAGACGATGCGGCTACACAATACTTTAAACGCGTCACGAATGCGCAGCTAACAGAGAAGTTTAAACCGGTCATTCAAAATAGTCTCGGTCAGGCAGGCGCAACAAAATATTGGGGAGAAGCAGTATCACGGTATAACCAAATTCCACTGGTAACAGACATTAATCCCGATCTTACATCTTATGTAACACAGAAAGCGATTGATGGCCTGTTTATCGAAATTGCGAAAGAAGAACTAAAAATAAGACAAAATATCTCTGCCAGAAATACATCTCTTCTTCAAAAGGTATTCGGGTATGCAGACAGACAGGGGTCATAACCCCGTCTGTCACTTGCTTATGATTCACAGTCTTTTGTTGGATTGCCCTTTTCGTCTACTTTGCAGTATCCCTGGGGGGGCAGCTTATCCACCTCAACTTCTTCTTCCCGCTGAACGACGTGAACGGCATACGGTGCAGGACGGATAGCATTTCCAAATTTTTCAGCATATACCTGGGTGAACTCTGCACCGAAATACAGAATTGCAGCGGTGTAATATACCCAGGTCAATATAACAATGAGAGAACCGGCGGCGCCAAAGGTAGAGCCTGTACCTGCAAGCTCCATATATAAACCAATCAGGTAACGTCCAAGCATGAATAATAATGCTGTGGTGATTGCTCCCACTCTTACATCTTTCCATGAAATTTTAACATCAGGTAAAAACTTAAAAATTATCCCAAAAAGGAAGGAAATGATCAGAAAGGTGAGCAGAATATTAAAAGCAAGAACCAATATCACCGTTATATCAGGGAAATACATCTTTAGCCGTTCACTTATCACAGCTACTACCCCGTTGATTATTAAGGATACGACAAGCAAAAATCCAAGACTAATAATCATGGAGAAAGAGAGCACTCTGTTGATCAGCATTTTCTGAATTCCCTTTTTGGGTTTCGGCCTTACCCTCCAAATGATGTTAAGGGTGTCCTGAATCTCCGTGAAAATAGCTGATGCACCAATTAAGAGAATAACAATACTAATGACCAGGGAAATAGTTGATTTTCCGGACACAGCACTTTTTTCAATCAATTGCTGTAACTGTAAGGCTGTGTCAGGCCCTACCATTGCACTGATCTCTCCAAAAAGCTTGTTCTGTACCTCAGCCTTTTCGGGATAAAATATACTGGCAACGGAAATGATCAATACGAGAAGAGGAGATAAGGCAAAAATAGTACTATAAGCAAGAGAACCGCTATACTTCAGAGCTTTGTCCTGTGAGAACGCACTGCCGGCCCCTAATACAACATGCCACAGATCTTTAAAGTATTGTTTGTTTAGCTTCATAAACCTTTATATTTTCCTCCCATAAGAAGAAAATATAAAGGAAAAGTGTTTTAGAAATTTATGATTCAGCGCAAGGCATTTTTACAATTTATTATCTAAAAGCCAGTTGCTTATTATCGACCGTTATGATCCTTTTATAAAACTCCTGGAATGCCTGCACCTGATCAGCCGGAATAGTTGCTTGTTTCAATTTAACGGTCCTGGTGTAAGTTATAGCATTGGCATGCTGTTTCATACTCAGGCTGTAGTCCATAAATTGATTCGAGATCTTCATTGGAGTAAGGTTCTCGATTAACTTTTTACCGGCGGGTATCTGAAGTGTAATGGTCTCAGTCTCCGAGTCAAAATAGTACAATTGAGAAAGATCAAGTGGGAATTTCCTGGGGAATGACAATGTAAAATCCCCGGCAGCTGCTTTATCCGTCCATGGTAATGAGAAGATGTTCAACCCTCCCACCTT
>JBQGEO010000281.1:0-5507 GCA_052039655.1 Pararcticibacter sp. | reverse complement strand
TCGGAAAACCTACCCAGGCTGAATTTGAGATGAAAAGGTACGATAAAGACACCACAGCCAATGCTGTAGTGCTCCGTGAGTTTGGTACTGCTTATGTGAGCACGAGTGTCGATATCAGCGTGGTATTCGAGCACCATGTCAGGATTAAGATCTTTAATGAAAAGGGTTTTAAAAACGGTACTGTCAGCATCGTGCTCCATAAGAACGATGCAAACGTTTTTGAGAGGGTGAGTGACATTGAAGCTGTTACCTATTATCCGGACGAACAGGACCTGGTGAGGTCAGCCACCCTCGATCCCAAACAAATATTTAAGGAGAACAGAAGCAAATACGCGGATATAACCAAGTTTACTATGCCTAACCTCCGCAACGGCTGTATTATTGAATATAAATACCGTATCGAATCGCCCTTCCTGCGGCATTTCCGGAACTGGGAGTTTCAATCGGATATTCCAAAGATATACAGTGAATACCTGGCCCGTATTCCTGCGGTCTTTTCCTATAATGTTTCGTTACGCGGTCCTTATAAGCTGACAAAAAACACCGGGGTCGTAGAGAAGGAATGTTATAATGCCGGGGGCGGCTTTAAGGCGGATTGCTCGGCGCTGACTTACGCCATGGCGGATGTTCCGGCCTTCATAGAAGAGGATAACATGACGGCTTCCTCTAATTTTCTCTCCGCCATGTTTTTTGAGTTGGCAGAGTATGTGGATTCCCGTGGAGTGAAACATAAAGTTACCCAGGAATGGAATGCTATTGACCGTGATCTGAGATCGAGCGATGAGTTTGGTATTCAGATGAAGAAGAAGGATTATTTCAAAGAGAAGCTTGCTCCGCTGACAGGTAATATCACAGATCCTTTACAGAAAGCCCGTGTGATATACGATCATATCCGGAACTGGTACAGGTGGGACAATATTTATGGGATCTATACAGAATATGGGGTTAAGAAAGCATACGAAAGTCATACAGGAAATGTAGCAGATATTAATCTCTCTCTAACCGCCGCACTGTTATCCGCCGGGCTGGATGCTGAAGCGGTACTTCTTTCAACCAGATCTAACGGCTTAATTAATAAACTTTTCCCGGTAACCAGTGATTTCAACTATGTTATTTCAAAAGTCAACATCAACGGACAGTCTTATTTGCTCGACGCTACAGATCCGCTAATGCCTTTCGGACTAATCCCGATCCGGTGCATAAATGATCAGGGCCGGGTGATGAGCCTGAATAAACCGTCTTACTGGGCTGACCTGAAAGCTTCTCAAAAAGAGTCCAAGACTTATACATTTGATCTTACTCTTGAAGAAAACGGCCTCCTGACCGGTAAGATGTCGTTTATCTCCTCGGGATATGCGGCATATTCCAAGCGCCAGGCTATGAAAAAGAGTACATCGACAGATGAATATATCGAAAAACTGGAAGAACGGTGGCCCAAACTCAAGATCCTGAAATCCCAGATAGACAATTTAGATTCGTTGGATAAGCCGGTAACCGAGGTATATGATATTGAGATCAGAGCTTTTGACAATCTGAACAAGGACCGGATCTTTCTAAACCCTTTCCTGATGGACAGAGTGAATGAAAATCCTTTTAAGCTGGCTGAGCGAAGCTACCCTGTTGACCTGGGGGCTCCGTCTGATACAAGGGTGATGCTGCATCTCCAGTTTCCCGCGAAATATGAGTTGCAAAGTAAGCCTGAAGCTATTGCGCTTGCGCTCCCCAATAAAGGCGGAAAGTTTATTATGCAGGCGAACCAGGAAGAAAATTCCTTTAACTTTTATCAGCTTACCCAATTGGAAAAATCTATCTATCAACCGGATGAATATCTTTACCTAAAAGAGCTCTTTAATAAGATTGTCCTGGTTCACAAAACAGATATTGTGCTTAAGAAAAAGATATGATAAGGTTTCTGGCTATTCTTGCGGTATTGTTCTTTTCCTTTCGGAGCTCTGCACAGGAGCGTTATGCTGTTTCCGCGATTCCAAAAAGCCTCATTAACCGGGCGTCTGCCGTGGTGCGGGATCTGGACTATGAGGTGATTATGAACAAGCCTGACGACCTTATTTATAAAGTGAGATCGGCAGTTACGGTGATGAACAGCGCCGGAGATGATGAAGGAGAGGTCGTTATTTTTTATGATAAGATCTTCCAGGTAAAGTCGGTCAGGGGAATTATATACAATGAGTTCGGTCTTCCTGTCAGTAAATTTACCGAGAAGGATCTTAAGGATGTGAGTGCTGTCAGCAGTGTCTCGCTGTATGAGGACGACCGCGTGAAGTATTTCAGGCCTGCCATGACCAGCTATCCCTATACGATCGTATATGAATCCGAAATCAGATCCAGGCAAAGCTTGTTCCTTCCCACCTGGCGGCCTGTACCCTCAGAAGGTGTAGCTATCGAGAAAAGTACCTTCAGGTTTACCGGTCCTGCTGATTATAAGCTCAGGTACAAAGAATATAATTATCCCGGAAAGGTTGTGGAGAATACGGAAAAGAATATAAAAACGTATAAATGGCAGCTATCTGATCTTCCGGCAACCAGGTTCGAGCCTTACAGTCCTGATCCCGACAGATACCGGACACGTGTAAGGCTGGCTCCTGAAACATTCGCTTACCGTGGCATTACAGGCAAGTTCAGTAACTGGACGGAATTTGGTACCTGGATGAACGAAAATCTGCTGAAGGGCCGGGATGTTTTAAGCCCGCTCACCAAGCAGTATATAAACGAACTGGTGAAAGATACGGAAGATCCGAAGGCTAAAGCCAAAATGATTTATGAATACATGCAGAATAAATGCCGGTATATCAGTGTACAGATCGGAATCGGCGGGCATCAACCCTATCCGGCTATGGATGTTGACCGTCTTGGTTACGGCGATTGTAAGGGGCTTGTCAATTATACCAAGGCTTTGCTGAAGGCGGCCGGCATAGAATCATATTATTGTATTGTCAATTCCGGGACATTTAAGAAAGACGTTTCTGCTGACTTTGCTTCTTTAAATGACGGCGATCATGTCATTCTATGCCTGCCCTTTAAAAATGACACAACATGGCTGGAATGCACCAGCAAGCACTACCCTTTCGGTTTTCTGGGTGATTTTACAGACGACCGTCTCGTTCTGGCCTGTACTCCTGAGGGAGGTAAGCTTCTGAAAACACCCAGGTTTGCAGCACTGGAGAACCGGCAGAGCCGGAAGGCCAGTTTTAAGCTGGCGGAGGATGGTGATCTTAGCGGTAAGATTCAGACCCGCTTTGAAGGGACACAGTATGACAATCACGATATGCTCGAAGGTGAACCATTTAAAGAGCAGGTGAAAGAGCTGGTCAAGCTCTATCCGCTTCCGAATCTTGAGATTGGGGCTTTTGAGTTTAAAAAGGAAAAGAGCTTAAAACCTGTTACCATTGAAAATATTGATTTCCAATCCAGGGCCTACGGCGCATTAAGCGGGGGGATTATGTACATCTCTTTAAATCCGGTAAATAAGGAGAAGCGGGTGATGCCGGATCTGAGGGTCCGGAACAACCCGCTTTTCATAAACAGGGGATACATTGATGAGGACGAGTATACATTCGAACTTCCTGCGAAGGCTAAAATTGAATACCGTTCCGGAAATACCACAATGGAAAAGCCGTTCGGCAAATATACAGCGACAGTAAATGTCAAAGATAATATTGTTACCTACAGAAGAGTACTGCAAATGAATGAGGGAACATATCCCAAAGAGCAGTATGCTGAGTTTGTGAAATTTTACCAGGATATCGTACAGGCCGATAACGACCGTCTGATACTGAAGTTTTAACTTTTCTTCCACTTGATGGCGCAGCCAACCGCTTTGGTAGTACTGGTGGCGGGCTTTTGTCCTGTTGCGAGGGCATTAACCGCCTCTTCTACATAATTAGTTCTGCCGGTATTAGTTCCTTCAGTATCGTTATCAATAGCACCTATGTAAGATACCCTGTTTCCTGCCGATGTCTTTTGCAATATAAATACATGCGGGGTTTTTGTGGCGCCAAATCTTTTGGTCACCAGGTGGTCCGGGTCAAGCAGATAAGGGAATGCATATCCTTTTTCTGTCGCACGTTCCTGCATTTTTTCGAAAGAATCACCTGGTTGTGCACCCGGATCATTTGGATTTACAGCAATCACAGGGTAATCCAGTTTGCTGTATTTTGTATTCAGCTCTATAATGCGCTGTTCGTAAGCATTCGCTACCGGGCAGGTATTGCAGGTAAAGATCACGATAAAGCCTTTCGCTGTTTTAAAATCTGAAAGAGAGACGGTCTTTCCATCTACATTCTTCAGGCTGAAGTCTTTGGCTATATCACCTACCTGGTAACCGGTTCCCGGTTGCGCCTGCAGGAACAAGCCCGTTAATACGAAGCATAATGTCAGTAAACTTTTCATGGCTGTATTATTTGAATGATTGATATATAGTATTCAGTTCTTCAAATGTTAGTTCCTTCTCATAAAATTTGCGCACCTTCTTCCCTCCGTTCGCGAACAGCGTGGCGGGAATCGCCCCCGACCAGTCTTTGCTGATTCTGTCGATATATTCCTGCTGATTGCTTTCATTCAGTAATAAAACTTCATTTTTCAGTCCGGCCTTTCTGACAAACGGCTTTACCGCAGGTTCCAGCTTTGATTTGAAATCAAGGCTTACGAGTAAGATTTTTAGTGGTTTGCCCTCGTTAGAGAGCCGGAGTTTTTCAAACCCCGGAAGTTCGGCGACGCAAGGTCCGCACCAGGTCGCCCAGAAATTAATGATGTATGTAGTGTCTTTTCCGCGGGCAATACGCCCTTCCAGCTGATCGATTGTGATCAAGCGAACTTCCTGAGCCTTCAGAGAGGCTACAGAAAGCAGCAATATTAGCCCAAAAATGATTCTTAATGGATTCATTATCAAATAAAAACAACAAAGCCAGGAAGAGCCTGGTTTGAATATAACGAAAAAATTACCAGCTTGTTGTTTTGCGGTCTCCGGCAGCTACTGTCTCCTTTACAGATCCGCACCGCGAAAAATACTTATAATACCACGGATCTTTCAGGTCGCTGATAATGACACCTTTGCTGGTGGATACATGAACGAATTTGTTATTTTTAAGGTAGACTCCTACATGATCGAACTTTTTACTGAAATCAAAGAAAACAAGGTCCCCCTCCTGCAAATCCTCTTCATACTTACGCTTTACATTCTCCGCCATATCGCGGGCAGTGCGGTCGACCTTCCTGTTGTAAATTTCTTTCTGAAGAATGGTTGTAAAGCCAGAGCAGTCAGTTCCGCCCTTATCCATGCCACCGCCACGGTGAGGCACCCCCATCCAGGAGTCAATGAACTTGTACAACTTCTCGTTTGTAATCTCCTTTTCAGGTACATTCAGTAAAGCGGAGTAACGCTGGGTAAGGCTTCCCGATACTGCTTTCCCCCTCATCCCGGATGCATCGGTCAGGATCTTCCTGCTTCCGCAGGAAGAGAAGAATAATGTGATGATTACCAGGGCTGCAAA
>JBQGEO010000280.1:0-5480 GCA_052039655.1 Pararcticibacter sp. | reverse complement strand
ACGCATTGCGAAAGGTATCAGAGTCAGAGCAGCATTGCTGGCTGCGAGTCCCGCTTACAATACCGGAAACGTCGCCAAATGGGAACAGGCGGCTAATTTTGCAGCAGAGGTCCTTGATTTAAGAGGGGGAATAACAAATATGGCAAGCAACGACCTCGTCTGGTACAATAGCTCCGGTGGTATAGACGGTCTGGCTGCAGGTGCTAATCCTGCTGAAATATTGTGGAGAGGAAATGTCGGCACCAGTAACGACCTGGAGAGGGATAATTTCCCCCCAACGCTGAACGGCAACGGACGGGTTAACCCTTCTCAAAACCTGGTAAATGCTTTCCCAATGGCAAATGGATACCCGATTACAGATTTAGCTAACAGCGGCTTCAATGCTGCGTCTCCTTATAAAGACCGTGATCCCAGGCTTAATCTCTACATCCTTATAAATGGCGGTACTGCAGGAACATCCAATACGCCGATCAATACTTCTGCTGACGGAACAACCAATGACGGTTTAAATAAAGTAGAGACATCTACACGTACAGGTTATTACCTGAAGAAGTTGCTCAGGCAGGACGTTAATCTTAATCCCACCTCTACCACCACGCAAAAACACTTCAATCCACATATCCGATATACGGAAATCTACCTGGCCTATGCAGAAGCAGCTAATGAAGCATGGGGGCCTTTAGCAACCGGGGGACATAGTTACTCTGCCTACGAAGTGATCAAAGCAATCAGGAGACGTGCGGGTGTAGGAGTCTCTAACGGAGACCCATATCTGGAGTCGATTAAAGGTGATAAAAATGCAATGAGGGAATTGATCAGAAACGAAAGACGGCTGGAATTATGTTTTGAGGGTTTTCGTTTCTGGGATTTGCGCAGATGGAACGCGAATTTAAACGAAGAGGTAAAAGGTGTGAGCATATCCGGAGGCAACTTCAACATTATCAACGTGGAGAACAGGGCCTATCAAAGCTATATGATTTACGGCCCCATCCCCTATAGCGAGACGCTAAAGTACAATAACCTGGTTCAAAATGCAGGGTGGCGATAACCATTAATTAAAACAAGAGTAAATTAAAACTTAGAAATAATGAGAAAGATATTATGGATGATACTGGCAGCCTCAGTTTCTTTGAGCTCCTGCAAAAACAGTAACTGGGAGTTTGACGATTACGAGTTTCAGTCGGTATATTTTGCGTACCAGGGACCAGTGAGAACAATCACACTGGGTGAGGATGTTTTTGATACCTCACTCGATAATGAACATAAGTGTGACATCATGGCAACCTTAGGAGGGGTATACGAAAACAAAAAAGACATAACTATCGGAGTAAGTGTAGATAATTCTATCGCCGCGAATATGGCCTTTAATAGCGGCGGAAACATCATTCCCATGCCTTCAAGCTACTATACTTTAGCATCAGACAAGATTGTAATTCCCAAAGGAAAAATAACAGGTGGCGTGCAGGTACAGTTAACAGATGCCTTTTTTGCCGACCCGCTTTCTTTAAAGAATACGTATGTTATTCCTTTAAAAATGATAAATGTAACAAACGCAGATTCGATGCTGGCAGGTAAGAACTATGTGCTGTATGCATTAAAATATATTAATCCGTGGCATGGGAACTATCTTCGCAGAGGCCAGGATATGGTAACCGGGAAAAACGGCAACAACGCATTAAACAAGACTATTACAAGGCACCAAAAATATGTGGAGGACGATGAAGTCTCCGCCCTCAAAACGAGGTCGCTTGCAATAGCAGAATTTCCCGTAATATTTAAGGATCAGAACAATCAGAACATTACCTGTAACCTTCTTTTGAATTTCGACGGTTCAGGTAATTGTACTATTACAAATGGAGACAACACCTTCACGGCCACCGGGAGCGGAAAATTTGTGAAGAGAGGGGAAAAAAACAGCTGGGGAGCGAAAGACAGGGACGCACTTTATCTCAAATACGAAGTTGACCTGACGAACATGCATGTATCTTCATCTGATACCCTCGTGATGCGTGACCGCGGAGTTAAAATGGAAACTTTTACCCCCGTTAGCCAATAGTTTTATACTAAAGATATCGAAATGAAATATTTATATAAAATAGCAGCAGGAGTTACCTTCACTGCGGTGCTGGCTTCCTGCAGTAAACATGAATTTGCAGATTATCATGTAGACAAACCGGCGAGTTTTGATCAGCAGGAAATAATCGATGCTTATCAGCCATTAAAAAGCTATCTGAATACAGAAGCAAACCCGGGTTTTAAATTCGGCGTAGCCCTCTCTCTTACGGAATATGAAAATAAAGGAGTGAAATACCGCCTGGCGAACACCAATTTCAATGAAATTGTGCTGGGTTATGAGATGAAGCATGGTGCAGTGGTGAGGGATAACGGAAGATTAGACCTGACGACTGTAAAGGCTTTACTAAAAACTGCAAAAAATGCAGGAATGGAGGTTTACGGACACACGCTCTGCTGGCATGCTAATCAAAATGGCACCTATTTAAACACATTAATCGCTCCCACAATCATTCCCGGGAGTGGTCCAGCATTAGAAGAAAACCTGATAACGAATAGCGATTTTGAATCTGGAAACACCTCCGGCTGGGGAGGCTGGGGGAACAACTCCCAAAGAGGCATAACGGCCAATGGCCAGGGCAATGGTGGTGTCGGTTACGCTCTTTATATGACAAACCCAGCTAAATCTGATCCATGGGTGGCACAAACCGCTTACGATTTTTCTGTGGCATTTCAAAAGAACTCGACTTACAAACTTAAGTTCTATGTCAAAGGTACGGAAGCCGGTGCTGCTTCAGCAGGGCTGCAGAATCCGGTAAACTATAGCGGTGATGATTTTGGATCATTTGAGATTTCCACAGAATGGAAACTTGTGGAGCTTGAGAAAACAACCACCGCAGATGATAGAAAACGATTTCTTTTTAGTTTCGGATCCTACAAAGGAACCATTTACATAGATAACATATCTCTCCAGCGGGTTAACCCTAATGCAGGAGAAATAAAAAAAACTGCTGAAGAAAAGAAAACCATTATTACGAATGCTTTACGACAATTCATTTCCGGTATGGTTGATACATGCAAATCCTATGTGAAGGCGTGGGATGTGGTGAACGAACCTATGGATGACGGACGCCCAAATGAATTGAAAACGGGAACAGGAAAAACCCTTCTCGCAGATGAGTTTTATTGGCAGGATTACATGGGTAAGGATTATGCCGCAGAAGCCTTCAAAATCGCACGGGAACATTGCAACGCGGGGGATAAATTATTTATCAATGACTACAACCTGGAATATAGTCTGGATAAATGCCGGGGGCTCATTGCTTATGTAGAATACATAGAAAGTAAGGGAGCCCGAGTAGACGGCATAGGTACACAGATGCATATTTCCATTAACAGTGATAAAGGTAAAATCGCAGAAATGTTCACGTTACTTGCCGCAACGGGGAAATATATTAAGGTATCTGAACTGGATATCGGTCTAGGAGAAAACGTCACCGCAGCTGTTGCTACTGCTGAGCAATACAAGGCTCAGGCCGATATGTATAAATATGTAATCGACAAGTACTTTGAGCTCATTCCAGCAAGCAAGCGGTATGGCATCACAATTTGGAGCCCGACTGACAGCCCTGCTAATTCAAGCTGGCGTGCAGGTCAGCCGGTCGGTTTATGGACCGAGGGCTTTACACGGAAACCGGCATATACCGGTGTTGCAGAAGGATTAAAAGGGAAGTAAGAGAACTGTTCTGAGTTTGTAAATACCGGGAGTGCCTTTATGGATTTCTCCCGGTATCTTAACCAATCTCTTGCTAATTTTCCTTCAACCAACTCCATCCCTTTGTGCTCCAGGAAGCTGCTTAAGTATTAGACTAACCATTATTTTATAAAGCCACATTGTCATGAAGATCATCAGGCAAATTCTCGGGTGTTTCCTTATTCTTCCGGTTTCAGCCAGTTACCTTTTCGCGCAAACTTTAAGCGACAGTACATTTGTAGCTGAGGCAGAACAATATATCTCTGAAATATACGCAGAACAACTGAATAGCGGAGCCCGCATATACAACGGAAAAATGTACAGGCCTTTCTTAAATTTGGACAATGGGGACCATACCTTATTTCAGAGTAACGAGTATTCCAGGGGTTCAATCACATATGAGGGACGCATTTACAAAGATTTAAACCTTATGTATGATCTGTTCCGGGATCAGCTGGTACTTCTGAATTACGATAAGGTTGGTGGTATTGTAATTTGGCCTCAATACGTGGATTCCTTCAGTATACATCAGCATAAATTTATTCATATAAAGCCAGACTCTTCCCCTCATACCGGTTTTCCTCCCGGCTATTACGACTTAATTTATGATGGGAGAACAAGATTACTGGCAAAAAGAACGAAAACAATCAGCGAAACAGCTGACGAATATAAGGTCAAAAAAAACATATCCGAGAAAAGCAAATATTACATTTTAAAAGACTCCGCCTATACCCAAGTTAAAAGCAAAAAAGATCTGCTGAAACTCCTGCACCGAACCCAAAATGAGAATCAGAACTATATTAAGAAGGAGCATCTAAATTTTAAAAAAAACTTCGAGGATTCAATGGTAAGACTATTGAGTCATCATGACTCTATCCCTCCGAACCTATGAAGAGATGTAATATTCTAATCACCATGCTAATCCTGTTTATATCAGGATTAGGAGCACAGGAAAAGAACGCGATCAATGTCAGTCTCAGCCATCAACCGTTTCGGGAACTGGTAAGACAGATAGAATCCCAGACCGCCCACCATTTTTACTACGAAGCATTCGTTGCGGATAGTTTGATCATTTCCGTGACTATGAAAAACACCACAATCACACGTATTCTTGACAGCGTATTCTTTGGAACACGCTATCGTTATGCTCTTTTCGGGCATGTTATTTTCGTAACCAGGGACACACCGGTACAAACGCTCCTCCCTTCTCAGTTTACAGGAAAACATATGCTAGACAAGATGCCCGGTAGCCCCCCGCCCACAACAGATCCTTCTTCAATACCTGTTTCGATCTCGGCAACAATAGAACATAAGCTATATACTATCGGAAACAACTTCAATCAGGCAAAAACCAACGCAACGATAGCAGGATATATTAAAAATGTAACTACAGGAGAACCCGTAAGCGGTGTAGCAATTTTTACAGGTAAACCCCGGGTTGGCACATTAACAGATGCTTTCGGATTTTATTCACTCACCTTGCCTAAAGGAAGACATGAATTAAGTATTAAATCAGTCGGGCTAAAAGATACCCGCCGTATAATCCAGCTAAATGGTGATGGAAAATTAGACATTTCTATGCAGGACGAACCTTTTTCATTAAAGGAAGTGGTCATAACGACAGATAAAACTTCCAATATCAGGCGTACTGCGATGGGTACTGAGAAACTTGACATCAAAACAATCAAACAGGTGCCGACTGTCTTCGGAGAAG
>JBQGEO010000279.1:0-3492 GCA_052039655.1 Pararcticibacter sp. | reverse complement strand
TTTTTCAGGATCATGGACCGTATTTGTAACAAATTTGGTAGATTGGTCGTCTATCTGAGGATAATCAACCTTAAAATAATGAGAAAAATTTATTCAACCATGATGGTATGCCTTGCTACGGTGGTCGTCTCAGCTCAGGAGAAAAATGCCGGACTCCCGGGTGACACAACATTGCCTTCAACCAAAGAAGAGCTGATTAAACTGGCTGCATCTGAAGTTAAAACCTTTAAGTATGCAGTAGAAGATTATTTCGCCCGGCCCAAACAATCGGTCTTTAAATTGTCTCCGGACGGAAAGTATTTCTCATACAGGGAGAAGGACGCTTCAGGAAAGCGCCATGTCTATGTGAAAAATATTCAGACCGGCGAAACAAAGAAGGTGCTGGAAGAGGGGAAAGAACTTATCCGTGACTATGGGTGGGTGAATAGCAGGCGTCTGATCTATATCCAGGATCAGGGAGGAAATGAGAATTACCAGCTTTATGCAGTTGATCTGGATGGAAGCAATAACATGGCATTGACCCCTTTCAGCAATGTGAGGGTGAGTATACTAAAGGTTTTAAAGGATCAGCCAGATTTCCTGATCATTCAGATGAACAAGGACAATCCCGAGATCTTTGAACCTTATAAGATTAATATCCGCACCGGCGCTTTGGAAAAGCTCTACGAGAACAAGGATGCGGCTAATCCAATTGCCGGGTATGACTTTGATAAGGACGGCAATCTGAGGGGCTATTCCAAACAGGAGGGCGGAACAAATTATAGCTTCTTTTATCGTGAATCTGCTGCATCTCCGTTTAAGAAAATAAAGGAAACGACCTGGAAGGATAATTTCTCCATCATTGATTTTGATTATACCTCGAAGAACAAAAATCTTGCTTATGTATTGTCGAATCTGAGTAGTAATACAGCAGAAATTCAGTTATACGATCTCAAGACCAATACTCCTGTCAAAACGCTTTACAGCAAAAAAGTTTTCGATTCTGAGGGTCTTGAAATTTCGAGAAAACGCAATTACGAGATAGATTATTTTAGTTATACCGGAGAAAAGTCAGAGATAGTTCCGGTCAGTGCTGCTTTTAAAAAATTATACGCCCGGTTTAAGTCGCAGTTCGGACAGTATCAGTTTGGTATTATCAGCAAAACGGATGAAGAAGATCAGTACCTGCTGATTGTAACAAGCGATAAGCTATACGGAAAATATTATACTTACGATCTTAAAACCGATAAGTTTACGCTTCTTGTTGACCTGATGCCCAAACTGAAAGAAGAGGATATGGCGGAGATGAGGCCGGTTAAATTCAAATCGAGGGACGGACTCACTCTTTATGGTTATATCACCATCCCGAAGGAAACAAAATCAGGAGCAAAAGTGCCTTTGATCGTCAACCCTCATGGTGGCCCTTACGGGCCGCGTGATGAATGGGGATTTAACCCGGAAACGCAGCTGTTTGCAAGCCGCGGGTATGCGACTATTCAAGTCAACTACCGCGGGTCAGGCGGGTACGGAAAGTCTTTTTCCCTGGCCGGAAGTAAGCAGATTGGCAGAAATATGCTGAACGACCTGGAGGATGGTGTGGCTTATGCTAAGTCGCTGGGTTTTATAGACGGAGACAAGATCGCGATTTATGGCGGAAGCTACGGCGGGCTGGCTACATTGGGCAGCCTCGTAAAAACTCCCGAATTGTATAAGTGCGGGGTCGATTATGTGGGAGTGTCGAATCTCTTTACTTTTTATAAATCTTTCCCTCCTTACTGGAAGCCGTTCCTGGCGCAGGTGTACGAACAATGGTATAACCCGGAAGATGAACAGGAAAAAAAGATCATTGAACAGATATCACCGGCGCTGAATATTGATAAAATTAACAAACCATTATTTGTTGTCCAGGGCGCTAACGACCCAAGGGTGAATATCCATGAATCTGATCAGATTGTCAAGAGCTTAAGAAGCCGGGGCTTTGATGTTCCTTATATGGTGAAATACAATGAAGGACATGGTTTTGGTCATGAAGATAACAGGATTGAATTATACAAATGTATGGTAGGATTCTTTGCCCATCATCTTAAATAGCGGTTTAATTTGTTCCGGCTCCTGTTATTCTACCAGGTGCCGGAACTCTGTACTGTCTCCCCTGAAAACATTGAAATCAACAGAATGGTTGATTCCGTTCACCTTCGCTTTATCGGAATGCTGCCAGAATACCCAGTTTGTGTTTTTTCCGGCATTTAGTTCGTGTTTATAGTAATGGGCTATCCAAAGCTTATAGGTATCGAAGTGGCCTTGTAAATAATCCCTGTAGAAACTCAGTCCCGTATAAATGATAGGGCGCTTTTTAGTTTTCTTTTCGATATGATCCAGGAATGCTTCCAATTCCCGCCGCATCTTTTCGGGAGAGTGTCCGTCGAGAGTTTCGACATCAGCAACCATTGGCATGTCCCCATTTTCGAATGATACTGTCTGAAGGAAAAATCGGGCCTGCTGTTTTCCGCTTGCACGCGGATGGAAATAATGATAGGCGCCGCAGACGATTCCCACCTTTGCCGCCTCACGCCAGTTGCGCTGGAAATACGGATCAACAAGGGTTAATCCCTCAGTAGCTTTTATGAAGGAGAAGTGGATCTTCACTCCGTCGTCTTCCATTGCACGTACTTTTTGCCAGTCAATCTTTCCCTGGGCATAAGACACATCAATTCCATGAATACTATACCGGGTGGGAATCCTGATGTCAAAGCTGGTATAGGTACGGTAGTGCGGATCTTCCCCGATGTCGCGCACCCACCTCCATGCAGATGTCAGGGTTTTTAATACGTACCCGTAATACCATGGCGAGAGCAGGATCAGAATCACGATGAAGGCCGAGAGCTTAAACCTTAACGGCCATTTATTATCGCCCTTTTTCTTCCGCGTTGTTCTTTTTACGCTTTTTCTCTGACTGGGTTTTCTCGGGGTTTGCATGTACGCCGCGAAGGTACTTAATTTTTAGAATCATTATTCAGGTAGGCTGAGCATGTATAAACGAAAGACGGTTCTTTGAAAACCAGCAGAAGTTTTATAATATTGGCTGCATGTCTGGTATCAGATAAGATAATGTGATGATGAAGTAAATAACCTGTTATATGAAAAGATTTGGTTTTATTCTGCTCGTTTTATGCTGGATCCATGGAACGGCTCAGACTGATACATATGGACTGAAGGAGAATATTCATTATTATCCTGATTCTGACAATAAGAAGGATTCTTATATAAACGAGCGCTGTTTGCTTGATGTTTATTATCCAAAAAATAAAAAGGGGTTTGCTACGATCGTATGGTTTCATGGAGGTGGCATTACCGGGGGAAATAAATCGATCCCTGACGCGCTGAAAAATAAAGGCTACGCAGTTATTGCTGTAGGTTACCGGCTTTCTCCAAAGGTTTCAGCCCCGGCTTATATCCAGGACGCGGCGGCAGCGGTAGCATGGGGTTTTAAGCATATTAGTGAATTCGGGGGGA
>JBQGEO010000278.1:0-5191 GCA_052039655.1 Pararcticibacter sp. | reverse complement strand
GCCACCATCGTAAACAGTACCCGGGAACTGAGAAATGTCAGAATGGCTGTCGGATCTAACTCGGCGTCTATGTGGTGGCTTAACGGGAAAGAAGCGGTGATCCTTTCCGGCGACAGGCGAATGGTAATGGATGATTGCGTTTCCAAACGACTTACTCTTAACCGGGGAAAGAATGTGATCACAGGTGCCGTTATAAACGGCCCTGGAATGAGTGATTTCTGTGTCCGTTTTCTGGATGAAAAGGGACAGCCTGTAAAAGATATCACAATCAGTTATGAATAAAATTACCTGTCCTTTAGAATCTGAATGCTGATTTATATGAAAAGAGTCATTAAAATAAGTGGTATAACAGCCACGCTATTATGTTGTTTAACCGGAATTGCAACATCACAGGTCGGAAAACCTTTTATACACGATCCCTCAACCATTATGGAATGCAGGGGGAGGTATTATACGTTCGGTACAGGTTCTGGTGGATTAATATCCGAAGATGGCTGGACCTGGAATAGTGGAGGGGTGAGGCCCGGAGGAGGGGCTGCTCCTGATGTACTTAAGATCGGCGACCGCTATCTTATCGCGTACGGTGCAACCGGCGGAGGCCTGGGAGGAGGACATAATGGTAAGATACTGACTATGTGGAATAAAACACTCGATCCTAAATCTCCTGATTTTATGTATTCAGAGGCTGTGGTGGTTGCATCATCAGATGGCCTTGAAGATTGTGATGCAATAGATCCCGGACTTCTCCTTGATCCCACAGACGGTCGTCTGTGGCTGTCGTATGGAACGTATTTCGGGTTTATCCGGCTTGTAGAGCTGGATCCCAAAACAGGAAAGCGCGTAGAAGGAAATGAGGCGGTAAATATTGCGATCGACTGTGAAGCTACCACCCTGATGTACCGCGATGGATGGTATTATCTTCTGGGTACCCATGGTACGTGCTGTGACGGGGCTAACTCAACCTACAATATCGTGGTTGGCCGCTCCAGGAAAGTAACCGGCCCTTACCTCGATAATGTGGGCAGAGAGATGTTAAAAGGCGGAGGCAAAATGGTTGTTGCTGCCGGCGGGAGGGTGACTGGCCCCGGGCATTTCGGTCGCGTAGTTCTGGGAGAAGGAATCGAAAAAATGTCCTGCCACTATGAAGCCGACCTGGACCGCAGTGGTCGCAGCGTGTTGGGCATCCGGCCCCTGCTCTGGAAAAATGGCTGGCCTGTTGCGGGAGATAATTTCATTGAAGGTACGTATGAAATTGAATCGGAGAGGAGGGGCTATGCACTTGAATTAGCAGTGGATTTTGTAAGAATGCCCGGCGGTATGCGCGGATTTAATCACAATAATGATGAACCGGTAAAGTCAGTTCCTTCTCAGACATTGGAAGATGTAATCAAAACATGGCCCACCGGCAATACAGATGTCAGAATAGGAGATTACATGTTCCGTCCGCATCAAAAATGGACCATTACTGCTGTTCCGGAGGCTGGTGGTTATTTAGGAGGCCCTTATTACAAGATTGTAATAGAGGGAACAGAGCGTGCATTAGCAGCAACGGCTGATGCTGAAGTGGTAACGGTACCAAAATTTACCGGCACACCGGATCAGTTATGGCGCATAGATCAGCTGACGGATGATACATACAGGATAATGCCTAAGAAGATACCTGGCTCTGATCAGAAGTTTGTTTTGATTTCTTCGGGAGATAGTACTCCGTCGCTTGGAGCCTTTGATATGCAAAGCGATAATTGTAAATGGAACTTTAAGGCTCACTAAGCAGCATTTAAAAGGCGCGGCAAAGCAGCAGCGCCTTTTCCTCTTGTAAGAGAGATTAGCCAGCTCTATTCTTCAAAAAGATACCCGCTATAGGCCAGCCCCTTAGCCACGCTGACAAAGTTGTCACCGGAATTAAGAGGAATATCAGGAAACCGCGCTTTAAAAAGATTCCTGATTGCAGGCACCATGGATGTCCCCCCGGTCAGGAACAGACAGTCGATATCCTTTGTATCTATTTTGCTGGTTGCTAAAAACTCGTCAAGATAACGGCTGATCTTTAGAACATCCCGGTTTATAATCCTCTCATATTCTTCTACCGTAATCTTTTCATTGATTTCAATACCGGACTTAGAGTAGGTGAAAAACGAAGAATCCAGGCTTGACAGTCCGATCTTCGTTTGCTCAATAGCATGAAAAACGGAATAGCCCAGGTTTTCATCTACCAGGGTAATGAGGTTTTTAAATTTCGGATCATAATCCGAAAAGTAATAATAGTCTTCAATTTCTTTCTTTATCCGGATGCTGTTGAAGAAATTCATCTTATCCCAGGTGCAGATATTGGAAAAAAGCGATTTAGGCACCGTCAGATATTTGCCGGGGGCAGCCTGATACTGTGTGTTCTTACCAAAATGGGGAGTTCCTCTTTCCCACATAAACGCCGAATCGAAACTGTCTCCTCCTATATAAATTCCTCCTGTGGCCAGAAAATCATCTTTACGGTCACGCCTTCCGGCGTTTCGGGGATCCAGCACCATGCATGTGAAGTCTGTTGTGCCGCCGCCCAGGTCTGCTACCAGGACCGTCTCTTTTTTAAGAAGGGTTCTCTCATAAGCAAACGCGGCACCTATAGGCTCAAATTGAAAACGAACGTGTTTAAAACCAGCCAGCTCAGCTGCTTTTTCCAGCCGGCTCTGTGCCAGGCTGTCTTTTTGAGTATCATCATCATCAAAAAATACAGGCCTGCCGATAATAGCCTTGCTGCAATTGTACCCCGTAATGAGGTCTGCTCTTGATTTCAGCTCTTTCAGGATCAGTGCTACAAGTGCAGGTGCGTTGTACCTTTTTCTGCCAATACGGGTTTCTGTAAAGCTGCTCCTTGACAAAACCTGTTTCACAGATTTAATAAAACGCCCTCTCATGCCATCATGAAGATAGGCTGATATCGCTTCTTCTCCGATAACGTATTCATCATCCCTACCCTCGGGAAAATAAATAAGCGAGGGGACAATGATGGTCGAAACAATTTCTTCTCTTTCCTCGTCGAAGATCGACAAAGCTGAATTCGTCGTTCCGAAATCAATACCGTATAAAAATCTTTTCATCTGAAATAACAGGATGTAAACGGCAAACAGGAATGCTAAACCGGGCGGCGAAACTATGAAAAAAAAATCAAAAGCTTGTCAATCCGGATTCCGAAAAATCTTGGCTCATCTCCAGCCCTGTTTTAAGTGCATCAACAGCTTGCACCAGCTCATTCTCGTCCATGGAAGCGAAACCAAACCTGAATGCGTTTTGTTCCTTACACCACCGGATAATCTTAAAACGCTTATTGGCAACCAGCTTGTTGATAGAAAAGCCGGGATTTAGCTTTACCCAGATCGCCATCCCTCCGGTTGGCAGCCAATAAGACACATACCTGCCTAACTTTTCTTTCAGCAAGCGATCCAGCAAATCTCTGCGTTGATGGTAGCATTTCTTCGCCTTTTTCAGATGCCTTTTCAATTCGTTTTCTTTTATCAACGCAGCCAGCGCATTATGCATATACCCGTCACCCCCCACATCAATGATCTTCCTGAGAGCGGTGCACTGCTGAATGAAATTTTTCGGCGCTACCATAAAACCAATGCGCAGGGAGGGATCTAATATTTTGGAGAAGGAGCCTGTATAAATTACATTGCCTGTATGATTTGCGCTGGCCAGAGGCAGATAAGGAGAAGATGTATAATGATAATCATAGTCGTAATCATCTTCGATGATAGTAAATGAAAATTGCCTGGAAAGTTCAATCAGCTTCACCCGCCTTTCAGCACTTAACGTAACTGTCGTGGGGTAATGATGGTGCGGGATCACATACACCGCATCAATTCTTTTTGTCCGGCAACATTGTTCAATCTCATCCGTATCGATGCCCTTATCGTCTATGTCTACTTCAATAATTGTTGCTCCGCTTTCCTCAAAGGCTCTGTTGGCAACCGGGTAATTAGGCTTGGCAACGATAACATTTGAAGAAGGCCCCAGCAACAATTGTGCAGACAGATAAATGCTCATTTGTGCGCCATGGGTAATCAATAGGTTGTCGGCTGAAATGTTTAATCCCCTTGTTACCGACAGATAATTCACCAGCTCCTCCCGGAGATCCTTCGTTCCCTGTGTGGTTCCGTTATTTGCATTTTTTATAGCGTGCTTTTTGGATGTGAGAGAACGGTAGGCTTTTAATAGATTATCTATAGGTGACAGCCTTACATCCGGATGTCCGTCATCAATAATGATATCAGGCAAAGGACTTTCGTTTTCGGAAAATTCTTTGTTTTCAATCACTCTGAAAGGTGTTTTCAGATCATTATCATAAGGTGTAAGTACTTCGGCTTTGCCCCACTTCTGAGGTTTCAGCGAAGGAATATGTCCCGAAACTGCTGCATACTTTCTTGGAAAGATCGTAATCCAGCCCTGTGCATCCAATTCATCATAAGCCGCAATCACAGTCTTACGGTGCACTCCGACTATTTTAGCTAATTCGCGGCTGCCCGGCAGGTGCGTTCCTGCTTTTAATGTCCCGTTCCTGATTGCATGAATGATTAAAATGGAAATCTGGCTGTATACAGGGACTTTGCTTTCCCTATCTATATGTATGATATGTTCGTATGGCAACATTCTGGACTACTTTATATGTTAAAGTTGGACTACAAAGGTAGTCCTGTTGATTCATAGTTTTGAAGTGTCAAATAAAAAATTTAAAGCATGGAGTACAACATCAGACAAGCAGGACTAAAAGATCTGGACACAGCAGCAGAGTTATTTAATCTTTACCGGGTCTTTTACCGTCAGGAAGATGACTACGGGAAATGTAAAAAGTTTCTGGAGGAACGCCTGAACAATGATCAGTCGCATGTATTTGTAATATATGCAGATGGAAAGCCAGCCGGATTTATCCAGCTATACAAGCTGTATCATTATATTAAACTTCAAAAGCAGTGGTTATTGAGCGACCTGTTCGTCCACCCTGACTATAGAGGCAAAGGTCTTTCAGTAGCATTAATCGATCGTGCTAAACAATGGTGTGATGAAACGGGGGCTTGCGGGCTGATGCTGGAAACCGAAAAGACGAACAAGATAGGCAACCAGTTATATCCCCGCTGCGGTTTTGAATATGACGGACTGCACAATTATTACTATTGGTGGAAGTAACCAAAATGGCAAAGAA
>JBQGEO010000277.1:0-8950 GCA_052039655.1 Pararcticibacter sp. | reverse complement strand
CATAACCGAGAAAGAACCGCTGAAGAGGTGTAAATCCGTTGATCTTTTCGTTCCTTTTATACTGTTCGGTCTTCTTAAATGCATCCAGTCCGAGTGCGATGCCTCCCAGGTCGGCTATGTTCTCGCCGAGGGTAGCGTTGCCGTTAACGTGCATGCTATCGAGCACTACGTAGCTGCTGAATTGATTCGCCAGCATGTTTGCCTTGACGGTGAATTTTACAGAATCTTCCCGCGTCCACCAGGATCTCAGGTTCCCCTTTTCATCGTATTGTCTTCCCTGGTCGTCGAAACCATGAGTTATTTCATGCCCTATGGTAGAAGCTGCTGCATAGCCATATACCACGGCGTCGTCTACGTTCTCATCTTTTACATCGGGAATCAGAAAAATGGCAGCGGGCAGAGTGATTTCGTTGTTTGATGGACTGTAATTAGCGTTATATGTTTGAGGGGACATATTCCACTCAGAATGATCGACCGGTTTTCCGATCTTATGAATGCTGTGCCTGTATTGCCATTGATTAGCTTTCATGACATTGCCGGCATAACTTTTCCGGTCAATGGTGAGCTGGCTATAGTCTTTCCACTTATCGGGGTAGCCCACGCGGGCTTTCATTTTATCAAGCTTCAACAGTGCCTTTTTCTTCGTTTCCTGCCCCATCCAGTCGAGCTTACTGATATGCTCCTTATAGGAGTCACGTACAGCTTCTACGAGTTGTTGATATCGTTCTTTGGTTTTTTCGGGGAAATAATCCTTCACAAAAATCTGACCCAGAAGTTCGTCAAGCAGATCGTTTTCTGTTGTGAGAACTCTCTTCCAGCGAGGAAGTTGCTGGGGAACACCCCTGAGCGTTGTCTGATAAAAGCGGAAATCTTCTTTTTCTACTTCCTTGTTAAGAAAAGCAGCAAACGAAGAAATGAGATGCCAGCGTAGATAAGCCTTCCATTGGGCGACCGGAAATTTCTTTAATGCAGCACCTACGGCTTTGTAATATTCGGGTTGGCCGATAATAACCGAATCGGCGTTTTGAACTTCCAGGCTCTTAAGTATTGCAGTCCAGCTTAAACCGGGAATGGCATTGTCGAGGTCTTTAACAGCATATTTGTTGTAGTTTTTATATGGGTCGCGGAGGTCTTCCAATCTTCTGGAATTTGAAGCGAGGAAGAGCTCTATCGCATATACTTTTTCAGCGAGCTGACCGGCATCAGATGCCTTAATGCCCGAAAGTGTCAGCATGTATGGTAAATGTTTTTCTTTATAGTCTTTGCGAACGGCAGTTGTCCGTTTGTCTGTATTGAAATAATAATCCCGGTCAGGCAGCCCCAGTCCTCCCTGATAGAACTGCAACAGCATTTTTTCACTGTTCTTATCATCCTGGCTTACATAGGGACTGAAGAGGCTGCCGGCTCCCAGCGTATTCAACCAGGCTGCGGTCTGTATGATATCCTGGGGTGTCCCTGCCTGGTCGATTTTCCTGAGTTGTTCCTGAATAGGGCTTAGTTTCTGACGTTCTATATTGAGGGAATCCATACCTGAAAAATAGAAGTCGCCGATTTTTTGCTGGTCCGTTCCGCTGGCAGCGCCCGCATTCATGGCTTCAGTGCAGATTTTCAAGAGCCTTTCCCGAATTTCTTCAACAATGAGGTTTCCAATTCCCCAGGAAGAGTAGGCGGGAGGAATTGGGTTTTTCTTTATCCATGTTCCATTGGCGTATTTGAAGAAATCGTGGCCCGGGCTCACAGCAGAGTCTATATTCTTTGCGACGGGATCATGCTGAGCATAGTTCTTTGTATCATTCCGGCATGAAGACAGCCCCATGCAAAACAATACAAAGCAACCAATAATAAAGTGGGATCGATTGAACATATATGTGAAGTTTAATACAGCAGCAAAAGTACCGTTTAAGTTCTTGTTATTATAGTAAGGAACTTAGATTTGGGGGCCGATAAGCCGGGATATCCGGAGAACCGATATAAGTCCATGCAGGTCTTTATGGGAGTCTGATTCCCTTAGCGGGATTCTTAGAATGCCTGACTCTGTTCTGATTCTGAGCTTCGTGTTAAAGTTTAATGAATTAAAGCTTATAAAAATTGTAATTTTGCAGCCTCAAATCAGGAATTATGGAAAGAGGACCTATTTCTCAGTTTATAGAAAAACATTATCGTCACTTCAATGCTGCGGCTTTGATAGACGCTGCGAAAGGATATGAAACACATCTTGAAGAAGGCGGAAAGATGATGATCACCCTTGCGGGGGCAATGAGTACGGCAGAGCTTGGTATTTCACTGGCTGAAATGATCAGACAGGATAAGGTTGCCATTATTTCCTGTACAGGAGCGAACCTGGAAGAGGATGTTATGAACCTAGTAGCCCATTCGCATTATAAAAGAGTTCCGAATTACCGGGATCTGAGTCCGCAGGAAGAATGGGATTTGCTTGAGAATGGATTTAACCGGGTGACCGATACCTGCATTCCTGAAGAAGAAGCGTTCAGAAGAATTCAAAAACATATCTTTAAGATCTGGAAAGATGCAGAGGACGCCGGGGAGCGTTATTTTCCTCACGAATTCATGTATAAGCTTCTGTTGAGCGGCGTAATGCAGGAGCATTATGAAATTCCCGTTGAGCATAGCTGGATGATTGCAGCTGCTGAGAAGAACTTGCCGATCATTGTTCCGGGATGGGAAGACAGTACGATGGGGAACATTTTTGCTTCATATGTAATTAAGGGTGAACTAAAAGCATCCACCATGAAAAGTGGTATAGAATATATGGCCTGGCTTGCAGACTGGTACCGTGCTAACAGCGGCGGAAAAGGAATCGGTTTCTTCCAGATCGGCGGGGGAATTGCTGGTGATTTTCCTATATGTGTTGTGCCTATGCTCTACCAGGACCTGGAAATGCATGATGTACCATTCTGGAGTTATTTCTGCCAGATATCGGATTCGACCACATCTTACGGTTCTTATTCAGGAGCAGTTCCAAATGAAAAGATCACCTGGGGAAAGCTGGATATTCATACGCCAAAATTCATTGTTGAGTCGGATGCAACCATTGTCGCTCCTCTTATTTTCGCATGGGTGCTCAAGCAATAATAAAAATCATATTATCTCCAAACGACGAACTGTTTGAAATGGTTTAAATAGACCTCGAAAAGGCGCTTCATCATATTGTGAAGCGCCTTTTTGAGTATAATTTAGAATGAATATAAATTATTTTTACCCGTCATTATAATGTCACAGATCATTTAATTAATTATACTTTTGTCATCCGAAATTGTGACTTCGAGCACAATTTTGATTTGACATTCAAAAATTATCGTAAAATAGTAATATGAGTAGCATCTCATTGGTTTTTAGAAGAGTTGTAAAATCATTAATCTTAGTTTCCGTCCTAAGTATTGGTATTCATGTTAAAGCTCAAAATGCTCCCGACGCAAATGCGGCTGCCGAACAAAGTGCTGCAGGTGCAGCCACCGGGGCTTCCGCAGCGCAGGCTGTAAAGGGTGATGCCAACGCAGGAGGGGCTATTTTCAAACAGAAGTGTACAGCCTGTCACGCAATGGACAGGACCGTTGTTGGTCCTGCTTTAAAGGGGGTACACGAGCGGCATGACGAAGCATGGCTGATCAAATGGATCAGAAATTCCCAGGCGCTTGTTGCAGCCGGAGATCCGGCTGCGGTTAAGGTATTCAATGAATACAACAAGACTGTGATGACTCCGTTCCCGGAATTGAGTGATGATGACGTCCGAAACATCCTTGCTTATATTCAGGTTGAAGGGGACAAGCCTGCTGCTCCTGCCGGCGGTGCTCAGGGAGCAGAGGGCGGTGCGGGCGCTGGTCAGGGTTCCGGTGAAGTTAGTAACTTTATGCTGGGCGGTCTGATCGTGGTTGTCATTGTTGCATTGCTTGTTATCCTGGTTTTAAACCGGGTGATCAAGACTCTTGAGAGACTGCTTTTACAGAAACAGGGGATAGTCATTGAAGAGGAAGCTGATGAAGAGGGAGAAAGTGCAGCTGCGAAAATAAAGAGGCTTTCAAAGAATAAGAAACTTGTGTTTTTTGTAACGATTCTGCTCATTATTTTCTTTGGCACATGGGGATGGATAGCCATGTGGAATACAGGTGTTCACCAGGGATATCAGCCTACACAGCCGATCAAGTATTCTCACCAGCTTCACGCCGGAACGTTGAAGATTGATTGTCAATACTGTCACTTTGGGGCGTACAAATCTAAAAATGCATCTATTCCATCTCTGAACGTTTGTATGAACTGTCATAACTATGTACAGGCTACAGAGAAATATAACGGGGAAATCTCACCGGAAATCATGAAGATATATAAAGCTCTTGATTATGATCCGCAGACAAAAAAATACGGGTCTAATCCAAAGCCAATCCAGTGGGTAAGGATCCACAATCTTCCTGATTTTGCTTACTTCAATCACTCTCAGCACGTATCGGTGGGCGGTCTGGCCTGTCAGAAGTGTCACGGACCGATTCAGACAATGGCGGAGGTCTATCAATATGCGCCATTGACCATGAAATGGTGTATTAACTGCCACCGTGAGAACAATGTGAACTATAAGGGTAATGCTTATTACGATAAGGTTATTGCGGTTCACGATCAGCTAAAGAAAGGCGAAAAGGTAACTCCGGCAGTCTTAGGTGGTCTTGAGTGCGGAAAGTGTCATTATTAATCATTTGTAAGAATACGATACAGTTTATATAGCTTAAATGGAAAGCAATAAAAAATACTGGAAAGGTTTAGATGAACTGCAAAGAACTCCAGAATTTGCAGAAAAAAATAAAAACGAGTTTGCAGAAGAACTTCCTCTTGAGGAGGTTCTTAGCGAATCTGGTCTGAATACAGTAACACCCCGCCGCGACTTTCTGAAGACTCTGGGCTTTGGATTAGGAGCGGTATCACTGGCTGCTTGTCAGACTGCTCCTGTACACAAGTCAATTCCTTATTTAATAAAGCCAGAGGAGGTCACTCCCGGTGTACCAAACTATTATGTTTCGAGTTACAATGGTCAGAGTATCCTGGTAAAGACAAGGGAAGGGCGGCCTATTAAAGTTGAAGGTAACGGCGCAGGTCTTTTTGGCAATCATGGTACCGATGCTACAGCTCAGGCTTCAGTGCTTGATCTTTATGACGTTTCAAAGTTAAAAAGCCCGAAATTAAACGGAGCGGAAACTTCGTGGAAAGAACTGGATGCCTTCGTTAAAGGGGAGCTTAACAAAGTTCAGGCTTCGGGAAAGAAGATCCGTATCGTTTCTTCAACCGTAACAAGTCCATCAGCAAAATCTGTTATTGCTGAGTTTATTTCTCAGTACCCCAATACGAGACATGTTCAGGCAGATGCGGTGTCTTACAGCGGCATTATACAGGCGAACGAAAGTAGCTTTGGTAAAGCGGTTCTTCCGCGTTACCGTTTTGACCGGGCTGATGTCATCGTAAGCTTCGGTGCCGATTTTCTTGGTACCTGGATAGCAGGTGAGGAATTCACCAAGCAATATGTGAGCAACCGGAACGCTCAGTCCCTGAAGAAGGGAAAGATGTCAAGGCATATACAGTTCGAAGCTGGAATGAGTATGACAGGTACTAATGCAGATTCCAGGATTGCTGTGAAGCCGTCAGAAATGGGGCTGGCAGTTCTAGCTTTGTACAATGCAGTAACGGGAAGCCAGACAGGTGGTGCACAGATTGGAAATAACGCCGTAGCAGATAAAGCTGTAAAGCTGACTGCGAAGGAACTGCAGAATGCAAGAGGCCGTGCACTGGTTGTCGCTGGCTCGAATGATGTCGCAATACAGACCGTTGTTAACGCCATTAATGCTGCTCTCGGAAGCTATGGAGCGACAATAGATCTTGATAATCCTTTTTATACATATTCAGGAAATGATGCATCATTTAATGCATTCGTTGACGAGATGGGCAGGGGAGAAGTCGGAGCCGTATTTTTCCTGAATACCAATCCGGTTTATACTTACTTTAACAGTAAGGCATTCTCTGATGCGCTTGCAAAGGTGCCTTTGAAGGTTTCTTTTGCTGACCGTGAAGACGAGACTGCGTCTCTATGTAATGTGATTGCCACTAACGCTAATTATCTTGAGTCGTGGGGCGATGAAAACGCATTTGAAGGATATTATACTCTTATACAACCTGCCATTAACCCGGTATTTTCTACCCGCCAGGCTGAGCAGAGTTTATTGATCTGGTCTGATAACGCCCAGAAGAATTATTATCAGTATGTTAAAGCGTACTGGGAAAAGAACTTGTTGCCAACTGCAGGAAAGACCTGGAAGCAATTATTGCAGGAGGGGTTTGTTTATACAGGCGAGAAACCGGCAACGACATACACCTTTGGAGGTAACGTAGCTGCAGCTTCACAAGCTATTGTAACTCAAAGCAAGGCACTTGCAAAAGATATTGAAGTTCAGCTTTACGAGAGCGTTGCAATAAGAGACGGAAGGCACGCCAATAATGCCTTTTTACAGGAGCTTCCTGACCCGGTATCCAAGGTTACCTGGGACAACTATGCTGCTGTTGCTCCAAAGTTCGCTGAAGAGCAGGGAATTGAAGAGTTTGACCTGATAGAGATCAAAGGAGCTAATGGTTATACTATTGTCTTGCCGGTACTTTTACAGCCCGGACAGGCGAAGGGAACCATTTCTATTGCTGTTGGTTACGGCCGAACCAAGACTGGTAAGGCTGGAAATGGGGTAGGAAAGAATGCATACCCATTTGCATCGGTTGTGAATGGTACCGTGCAGTTCCTGACTACTGCTACTATCAGCAAGACCGGCGGTAAGATGGAGCTTGCACAAACGCAGACGCATCATTCTTATGAAGGCCGTACTGTGATCCGCGAGGCATCATTCAAGAACTATCTTAAGGATCCTCATACCGGAAATGATAAGCACCAGGGTGAGCATAAAACCTATGATTTATGGCCTGAGCATAAACAGATCGGTCATAGCTGGGTAATGGCGATCGACCTGAATGCATGTACCGGCTGCGGCTCCTGTGTGGTGGCATGTAATGTTGAGAACAACATTCCGGTTGTGGGTAAAGATGAAGTGCGCAGAAGACGGGAAATGCACTGGATCCGAATAGATCGTTATTACAGTTTCAATGAAGGTGGTAAGTCTGTAACGGAAGAGAAGGAGATTGAGAAGCTTGATAACTTTGATGATGTTTCGGTTGTTCACCAGCCAATGCTTTGTCAGCATTGTGATCATGCGCCATGTGAGACTGTTTGTCCGGTTATTGCGACTATGCACTCATCTGACGGTTTAAATCATATGGCTTATAACCGTTGTGTGGGTACCCGTTATTGCGCAAACAACTGTCCATATAAAGTACGCCGGTTCAACTGGTTCAATTACTGGAACGATTCCCGGTTTGACAACTATCTGAACAATGAATTTTCTCAGTTGTTGCTTAATCCGGATGTCACAACCCGTTCACGTGGTGTAATGGAAAAATGTACCATGTGTATTCAGCGTATTCAGGGTGGCCGTTTGCAGGCTAAACTTGAAAAACGCCCGTTGAAAGACGGAGAAATACAGATGGCCTGCCAGCAGGCATGTACCGCAGGGGCGATTCTTTTCGGAGATTTTAACGATCCGAACTCTGAGGTAAGAAAAGCGCTGGGAGATGAACGTACCTATTATGTGCTTCAGGAGTTAAATGTGCAGCCGGGCATAGGCTATCAGACAAAAGTTAGAAATACAGTAGAAGCTTAACAGATTTCATTAAGAGATTTAAATATATTATGTCAGCTCATAACGAATCAATATTAAGGGAGCCATTAATCACTGGTGAGAATATAACCTATTCAAAGATTACCAATGATGTATTGGTACCCGTGGAAAATAAGCCCAATAAGGCTTGGTGGATCGGCTTCGGGATAGCAGTTGCATTCGCACTTACCTGGGTAGTTACAATCAGTTATACTTTCTGGGTAGGACTGGGTACCTGGGGATTAAATAAAACAGTTGGATGGGCCTGGGATATTACCGGCTTCGTATGGTGGGTAGGTATTGGTCACGCAGGTACGCTGATCTCGGCGGTGTTGTTACTGTTCAGACAAAACTGGCGTAACTCCATTAACCGGTCGGCAGAGGCGATGACGATCTTTGCGGTTATCTGTGCTGCAACTTACATTTTCGCACACATGGGTCGTCCGTGGTTAGCCTACTGGGTGTTCCCTCTTCCAAATCAATTCGGTTCGTTATGGGTAAACTTTAACTCGCCGCTTGTTTGGGACGTATTTGCGATTTCGACTTACTTCTCCGTATCGCTGGTTTTCTGGTATACCGGATTATTACCTGATATCGCCACTATCCGTGACCGTGCTACCGGTGCACGCCGCAGGATCTATTCCATCCTGTCTTTCGGATGGGCTGGATCAGTAAAGAACTGGCAGAGATTCGAAGCTGTGTCGCTGATCCTGGCAGGTGTTTCTACACCGCTTGTACTTTCGGTACACACCATTGTATCCTTCGACTTTGCTACTTCTCTTGAGCCGGGCTGGCATACCACTATCTTCCCTCCATATTTCGTTGCCGGAGCTATCTTCTCTGGCTTCGCGATGGTTCAGACGCTTCTTCTAATTGCAAGAAAAGTAATGAAGTGGGAAAACTACATCACCATGTTTCATATTGAATCAATGAATAAGGTGATCATCGTTACCGGATCTATCGTTGGGGTTGCTTATTTAACAGAGCTCTTCATCGCATGGTATTCGGGAGTTGAGTATGAACAGTATGCGTTCCTTAACCGTATCAGCGGTCCTTACTGGTGGGCATACTGGAGTATGATGACCTGTAACGTAATTTCTCCGCAGTTGTTCTGGTTTAAGAAGATCCGGACTAGTATCTGGGCGTCATGGGTTCTTTCTATCGTTGTAAATATCGGGATGTGGTTCGAACGTTTCGTG
>JBQGEO010000276.1:0-4441 GCA_052039655.1 Pararcticibacter sp. | reverse complement strand
GCAGTCAAAGCAGGAGGCGGTTTTCCAATATATCTGTAATACTTTCAGATTGTACGGACTGCTCATTTATGTGCAGCGCCTGCAGCCCGGGGTAGATAAATTCAGGTTCGGGATCCATCATCATTACCTGAATTTCGCTGTTGAAACAAGACCCTTACTGGAGAAACTGGATAAGGTGGCAGGAACTTTTATAAGAACACTTGAGGACTTCTGGCAGGGAAGCGAGGAACATCGGACCGGAGGTACACAAAGACTGACAGATGCTGCGGGCTATTTTTCGGGGGAACTAAATTCTAAACTTGTTGCTCCACTGAAACAGGAACTAGCAGCAATGCTGATGAAAAGAGCACCAAAGGAGATCATTCAATTCTATAGTGGCCTGGAAAAGGCATGCAGCTACCAGCTCCGATCAATGAACAAATGCGCGGATATCTGGCAAGCCCTGATATCAGGTGCTGATACCACCGGCCTTATACCGAAACGCGAAATAGAAGCTGCTATGCCCAGGAAAGAAAATCCTGTTAACCGGACGTTAACTTCTACCCTGCCCCCTGCTCAAAAAACATCCCTGAAATTGTTCAGAGAGGGACGTACCCTGGAGGAAATCGCCCGGAGCCGTAGTCTTTCTTTACAGACAGTTGAACAACATATTACCATGCTCATTGAAACTGGTCATATATCTATTGACGAGGTGGTCCTGCCTGAGACAACTTCGCTTATCAAGGAAAAGCTTGGCAGTCACCAGACGGGAATTCATCATCTTAAAAAAGAACTTGGCGACGGAATTTCTTATTTTCAGATCCGCGCGGTTATTGCTTATGTACAATCTAACACTGTGAAAAAAGATAGTAATAGTGCCACACTCTTCTGATACCCACTTCTTATTAAATTTATTTTCACTTTAACAACATACCTGTTATCTTTATGAAAGAATGACAACCCGTTAGTATGTTCATACTATTGCGATGTCGTTTCGAATTTTAAAAGATAACTAAAACCAATGCCTAAATTTTTTATAATCCTAATTGTTTCTCTTATTTCCCCTATTATCATTAAAGCACAGGATAAGGGAGGTATTCAATTTGTTCACGGACTTAGCTGGCCTCAGATAAAGGAGAAGGCCAGATCGGAAAATAAATATATTTTCCTGGATGGATTTACAACATGGTGCGTTCCATGCCGTGTAATGGAGAAGAATATACTCTCCCAGCAAGCAACCGGCGATTTTTTTAACACCCGCTTTATTAATGTTAAGGTCCAGTTTGATGTTACCAAAGCTGATAATGATGAGGTTAAAAGCTGGTATAAGGATGCGCAGGCTATTGAAAAGGAATATTCTATAGACTCCTATCCTACTTATCTTTTCTTTAATCCGGATGGTGAACTCGTTCACAGAATAACTGGAGGCTCCCGCACGCCTGAAGAATTTATTGCAAAAGCAAAGGATGCATTAAATCCGGGCAACCAATACTACATCCTGAAAAAGCAATATGAATCTGGAGTAAAACGGGAGCCGGAATTCCTAAGATCTCTGATTAAAGCTGCTGAGGCAGCAAGGGAAAATTCCGCTATTCCCGGCATCGTCAATGACTACTTACTTACGCAGAGGGATCAATTGACCGAATAAAACCACAGAATAATAAGTATTTGAACATCTAAAACTTCCGACCGGGGGTTTAACATTTTAAAAAATAACCGGGCCAGGGCAGATGCTGTGTTAGGAGTGGGTAGAAGTGGTGAAATCATCAGAGGGATTCTGACGGACGAAATTGTAGTTCCATTTCTGAGGAATGGCGGACATGTTGAAAAACATGGCCCTATGCTGGTCTATACAGGCGAAATTAACGAAAAGCCGGATTGGAAGGAACTTAAACAAAAACTAGACAAGCAATATCCGGAATTTTCAGATGAAGTGATAATGGCGGCTATGCCCCTGTATTGTCAATTTAAAAATGACTGGCCTCAGTATGCCGAATATGCTGCTTCTTTTATAAGTAAGTATGGAGACCGTTTATCCGGGAACACTTTAAACTCTTATGCCTGGGACATCCTGATTAATATCAATGATGAAAAATGTTTGGAGACCGCAACTGCCTGGTCGAAATTATCACTATCAGGAATGAATGAAAAGAATCCGGCGTTCCTGTTTACCTATGCAAGCCTGTTATATAAATCGGGGAAAAGAGAAGATGCTATATCCGTTCAGAAAGACGTAGTAAAGCTTTCAAATAAAAATGAAGGCTATTTGCAGGTACTTAACAAAATGGAAAAAGGAGAAAAGGTCTTCTGAGTAAGAATGCTCAGAACCACGACATTTCCATAAGAATTTAATTGTTAAATACTTAATTATCGTTTACTCAACCTTTTTTAGAGTGTGACAGTGTGTTCATTTATGAATTGCCCGTACGTAAAACTCATCTGAACTATTCTTTATATATATTTCATCTCTGTAGCCTTTCTGACGAGGGCTGCAGAATTGACAACTTTAAATTTCTGCAACAGATTTCTACGGTGACTTTCTACAGTTAATGGGCTAACAAACAACTTACCAGCAATTTCCGGAGTGGTAAATCCATCTGCCAATAATAATAAAACCTCTTTCTCGCGGCGCGTAAGCAAGGGAGCCTGAGTAAAACTGCTTTCCATAATCTTCTTGATAGCAGGGCTTAATACCATTGCGCCGCTTGCAGCATTCTTGATTCCATTGATCAGTTCCCCAGCAGAAGAATTCTTAAGCAAATATCCTGACGCACCTGCCTGTAACATCCTGGATATCATACTGCCTTCGTCGTTATTGCTAACAGCAATGACATAGCACCCGGAATAAAGCTTTTTTATTTGCTCACAGGCTGTTACCCCATCGGTACCAGGCATATGGATATCCAGAAGCACAACATCCACCTGATTTTTTTCAAGGTACCGGATGCCATCGGAAGCATTAGTAAAAGCGGCTTCGAGAACTATCTCGTCTGTACCGGCAAGAATGAGAGTGAAGCCGCTTAATACCAGCGGATGGTCATCCACAATGATGACTGAAATCGGTCTATTCATGAATACTGACATCTATATTGAACGTACTCCCTACCCCTCTCTCCGTTTTAACTTCCATTGTACCCTTGAGAATTTCAACCCTGGTCCTGATATTGGAAAGACCGATTCCGCCGTCTGTACCCGCGGTATCCGGGTCAAAGCCCTTTCCATCATCTTCAATCGTAATATAAAAACGGCCTTCATGTTCACTGGCCTGCACCACAACAGAAGATGCTTCGGCATGCTTAACGGCATTTGTCAACAGCTCCTGTACAATACGATATATGGCGATTAAGAATGGCTGAGGATAGTCTGCCCGCAGATTAAACGCCTCGAACGTAACACGAAGGCTTTCAGTATTCATCGATTGACATAGATCTCTCAAAGCAGGTTCCAGCCCCATATAGAGCAGCGATTCCGGCATCATGTTCCGCGCGATACGTCTGAGTTCGCTTACCGAATGATCCAGTTGACTGATAACGTGGTAAAGTTCCATATCTGTATTGTTGACGGGATTCGATTCTATCTTTGTGGCAAAGGCCGATAATTTAAGTTTTACGCCGGCGAGCATACCTCCAAGACCATCGTGAAGATCCCGGGCGATACGATTGCGCTCCTTCTCCTGACCCTGCACCATCGCGTTGTACAAATGTATTTGCTCCTGCTGTTTTATCGTTTTAAGTTCCTCCTGCAGCAATTTTTGCTTGTGTACAGCAAGGCGTTTTCTATGCTGGTGTGATTTGTAGATCATTATACTGATCACCACGGCAAGCAAAGCGATCCCTGTCAATACAGTAACCAGCATTTTGTTCTGTTCGAGAGCTATTTGCTGATGCTGATTATGCGTTTTAAGCTTTAGAAGCTCATTTTCTTTCTCTGCAGTCTGAAACTTTTTTTCCAGTTCAAGTACCCGGTCTGCCCCGGCTTTCGTAATTAAGGTATCTGTTGCAAGCTTGTACTGTTCGTACCAGTGAGTTGCTACTTTATAATTACCCATGTCGGTCTCTGTTTGCGCGAGGTCGTAGTAAACAGCTTGTTTGTCGTGCAATGAATTCGCCCGGCTGACATACTCTAATACACGATGCAGAACGTTACGGGCAGCAATAAGGTCATGAGAAGCCTTATGCAACCTAAACTCTTCATAAAGGATATAATTGGTCAGGTGACTTGCGCCCAAACGACTTGCCGCATTTAAGCCCTTCTCAAACCAGGACAATGCCTTTTGATTTTGCCCCGCTTTTTGCCAGTAAGTTCCTTCAACACTGTAATACATTGGCAGGTAAGCAGAGGAAGGAATTTTAGACGCAATGAGCAGTGCACTATCTAACAGCTTTCGGACCAGCTCTTGTTTGTTATCGAACAGTGCATTACGGGCATAATTTACAAAAGCGGTCAGCCGTTCCTCATGGGC
>JBQGEO010000275.1:0-1643 GCA_052039655.1 Pararcticibacter sp. | reverse complement strand
GATTGGCCAGAGCAGACGACGGGCTTTATCAAGGCTCACATTATCAGGCCAGCTGTTGAGCGGTGCAAAGCGCTGTAAACCGGCACCTCCTCCTCCCCTTCCGTCAGTCACGCGGTAAGTACCCGCACTGTGCCACGCCATTCGTATAAACAAACCGCCATAATGCCCGAAGTCGGCCGGCCACCAGTCCTGAGAGTCTGTCATCAAAGCATGCAGATCCTGTTTTACTGCTTCCAGGTCGAGCGATTTAAATTCTTCTGCATAATTAAAATCTTTATCCATAGGGTTTGATAAAGACGAATGCTGCCGCAGAATGTTCAGCTTTAGCTGGTCAGGCCACCAGTCATGATTACGTGTGCCTCCACCCGCTACGTTTTGTTTCATACTACCGTTATGAAACGGGCACTTGCTGATGTCATTTGAGTTGTGATCCATTTCTGTGAGTTTTAATTCAGCACCGGCATCCACCGGATTATGAATATAAAATTAGGAGAAGGAAATGGTACAACCTAATCATTTATTCTTATAGGCAATAGTCAAAAACTATTGCCCGTAAGATAATTGGCCTCAACATAGGTATATGATCTGTTTGCTTAAAATTTAACTGACACGGAGAGGCGATAATTCCTGCCCGGAAGTGATTTTATATAAAATTCACCATCTGTTCCGCGGTTTCCGTTGAAATTATTTGCACTGTAATTGTAGGTATTTTCAAGGTTATCGACATTCAGGGCCACCGAAAAATTCGCTTTGTTATAATAAATTGCCGCATCTATGCTTTTAAAGTCGGGCAGCTTTCTCTGAGGGTCAGATGCCTGCTTCTTCACAGTACTGATATACCGGTCTGCATAATAAGAAGGACCGAGAGCAGCTCCCGCCCCCTGGAACGCTCCGGATTCAATTTTGTAACGGAGCCAGGTATTGAAAGTGTGCACGGGATTTACCTGCCGGGTACCTATCAGATCTGTGTTGTTATCCTTGGTAACTTTCGCATTTATATAAGAATAATTAGCTACCACACTAAAATTCCGGGAAAGCCTGCCTAATATATCTGTTTCTACCCCTGTGCTCCGCACCTGTCCCGTTTGTACACTATAGCCTATATTATCCGGATCGTTCGTAAGAAGGTTGTTTTTGGTGATTCTGAATAGGGAAACCTGAGTAAAAAGTGCTTTACCAAGCCATTCCCTTTTTATACCAAGTTCGATATTGTCGCCGGTCAGAGGTTTAAATTCCTCGCCGGAGAAGGTTCGGCCTCCCTGCTGCAAAAAAGATTGATCGTAAAGAGCGTATACTGAAGTATTTTCTGCCGGACTAATGACCACGCCGATTCTGGGAGTAAACACTTTATCTTTTTTCGGAGAGGCGTCAGAACCATTGCTGTAATAGGTATACCGGCCTCCAACTGTCAGCTGCATCCAGGGCAACAGCTTTATATCATCCTGCAGCATTACTGCCTGCCAGCTTGTTCGCGAAGGCACGCCGGATGTAGCCGGAAGATTGGCATAACCATAATGTAAAGAAGACTCGTTGATAAGAGTATCAATACCCTGCGACAAGCCGTATGACGGGCGGTCTACGTTAATGGGAAGAATATTATTTACATCAGTATGTCTTCCTTTTGTGTTTAAGGACCCACCGGC
>JBQGEO010000274.1:0-2503 GCA_052039655.1 Pararcticibacter sp. | reverse complement strand
TTACCTACCTTCACCTCGCTCCTGAGCCCGAACTGACCAAAGCACTGGTCGAGAACAAAGTTGTAGGTATCGCCTACGAAACTGTACAGCTGAATAACGGCTCGCTTCCCTTGTTAACTCCTATGAGCGAGGTTGCCGGCCGGATGTCTGCGCAGATTGGAGCACAGTTCCTGGAGAAATCACAGGGTGGCAAGGGTGTGCTGCTGGCTGGTGTTCCCGGTGTTAAGCGTTCCAAAGTTGCGATTATTGGCGGGGGAGTAGCCGGCACCAATGCTGCGAAAATAGCAGTAGGACTGGGTGCTGACGTCACAATCATTGATTTAAATCCTGATCGTCTCCGCCAGCTTGATGATGTCTTCGGATATCAGGTCACCACCTTAATGTCAAATCCTTACAATATTGCCCAGGCAGTAAAAGAATCTGATCTGGTGATCGGCGCAGTATTGATCCCCGGAGCAAAAGCTCCGAAACTGGTTAACAGGGAGATGGTCGAGTCGATGGAAGCTGGGTCTGTCATCGTTGACATCGCCATCGATCAGGGAGGTATTTTTGAAACTACCGACCGGATCACTACTCATGACAACCCAACTTATGTAAAACATGGAGTAGTTCATTATGCTGTAGCAAACATGCCCGGCGCTGTTCCAAGAACTTCAACTATTGCATTGACGAACGTAACAGTTCCATATGCCGTACAAATTGCTAATAAAGGCTTTAAGAAGGCCTGTCTTGAAAATGCTGCATTACTGAAAGGTATCAATACCCTCGGTGGGTATGTAACCTATAAGGCTGTTGCAGATTGTCATGCTCTGGCTTTTGAGAATGCAGAGAGATTATTAGCCTCGTAAGATTTTCACAATACCTGTTCTGTATAACAGCAGGCCATCCGGGCGTCAGATATCAATCCCTGACGCCCGTTATTTATTTTAAACTGCTTGTTAAGTCACTTTGATTCATTATGGTAATATATAAACAATTCACTTTCGACTCTGCCCATTTTTTGCCGAATGTACCTGCGGGGCACAGGTGCGGAAGCATGCACGGGCATACCTATAAACTGACGGTTTTTTTCGAAGGTGATCTGGATCCCGTTCAGGGTTGGGTTATAGATTTCAATGATATAAAGAAAATTATCAGTCCCCTGATCGATTCTGTTGATCACAAATTGCTTAACGATATTCCCGGTCTCGAAAATCCTACAAGCGAGGTGATGGCATCATGGTTCTGGAATAAGATAAAACCGGAAATCCCTTCGCTCTCTCGCATTGAACTCAGCGAAACGCCTTCAACAGGGGTTATTTACGAAGGCTGATCATTTATCATTTAGCGCCAAACCTGTAGAATATGGCAGCTGAGCCATATTGGTGCGCATGTACCTGGGTCTTGATTTCTTTAGTCCTGAAAATAAAAGAGAAATTTAATGTCCATCGCTGAACGGCATATTTAACCCCAAGTTCCTGCGAAAATGCCAGCCTGTTAGGAGTGAAAGTGACCGGTCCTTTATCATCTCTGAACATTCCTCCCTGGATGGTGGCGTCATAGGCAATAAAATGGAGCGAGGGCTTTGCAAAGAAGAAAAGTTCTTTCTGAGCAACGCTATCCCGGGTATTATTGGAAATCCTGCTGTTGGTCATCACCGACTGAAACAGCTGATTGATCTTGCCCGCGCGGAACACTATTCCTGCTCCCGCGCCCGAAAATGTATTTCCTGCCGACGCATAGCCGCTGAAGCTAAGATCAATGTCTGAAGAAGAGGGCCGGAACAACAGCCGGGTATAGTCAAACCCTGCATTCAGCCCTGCCTCGTTTTTTACCTGGTATTGCCAGCCGTTCACTTCGTAAAACCCTACTATATTATGCAGGAGCTTTTGAGCATCTTTCCCTAAAGCTGCCGGGCCAATTGTTCCCCCATTCAAAGATACCTGGAAAACCTGCTCATTCTGAAGGAACCAGTTGAATTTGAAGCCGCCATAGAGGTATGCTGCAAAGGGCCGGTCGACAAAAGATATGTCAGGGATATAACCGGATTGCGCATTATACATGTATTGCCCCGCTTCAGCTTCCCAGACTTTCTTCACAACTGCCGATCCGGCAGCAGGAGCTTTCGTGGCATGTCTGAAGGTGATAAAAAGTCCGTTCGTGTAATACCTGTCCTGTCCGTATGCCAGATAGGCATCATTATCACTGCGGAACCCGAATTCATTTGCAAAGTTTCTGGTTTGGGAAAACGACGGGTAAACAAACAGCAGGAGAAAGCTGGCTATATAAACTAATTTCATAAAGTGATTCTGTCAGGCATGGATCATTACCGGGCATGAAGGTAACAAAAATGGGCAAAATGCAAGGTTTGAAATTTGCATTTTGCCCACAAAATGGCGGAAGGCTTTTAACCCGAAGACTTCCTATGGAAGCGCAACCTTCTCCGTGATGGTTAGATCAAGAGGGTCTTTGACCTTTTCATTGGTAAGGGCAAGATCAATAACCTCTTTCATTTCACTCACAT
>JBQGEO010000273.1:0-10053 GCA_052039655.1 Pararcticibacter sp. | reverse complement strand
ATTTTCTCCTATTTTAAAGGCAATGGAAAAGACGGGCTTCACCTCGCGTATAGTTCGGACGGCTATAACTGGAACGCTCTGAAAGAGGATAAATCCTTTCTTGCCCCTGTGTTAAGTAAGGATAGCCTGATGCGCGATCCTTGTATAATAAGGGGAAATGATGGTTTATTTCATATGGTGTGGACGGTAAGCTGGACAGACAAGGGCATTGGATATGCTTCTTCGCCGGATCTGATCAACTGGTCAGATCAAAAGTATATACCGGTTATGGGGCATGAAGAGGGTGCCAGGAACTGCTGGGCTCCTGAAATTACCTATGATCAGGCAACCAATACGTACATGATATACTGGGCCACAACTATTCCGGATCGCTTTACCGAAACAGCGTCAACGGCGGACAACGGATACAATCACAGGATGTATTATGTGACTACAAAGGATTTTAAAAAATTCAGTGAAACAAAGCTTCTTTATGATCCGGGGTTCAATGTCATTGATGCTACGATTGTAAAGGATGGAAACCGGTTTGTTATGTTCGTTAAAGACGAAACGCGTGAACCGGCACAAAAGAATCTGAAGGTAGCATTCAGTCAGAGACTGACAGGCCCATATACCAAAGCCAGTGAACCTATAACCGGAAAATACTGGGCGGAAGGTCCCACCGCTCTGAAAATCGGAAAAGAATGGATCGTGTATTTTGACAAGTATACGGAACATAAATATGGTGCTGTCCGCTCTTCTGATTTAAAGAGCTGGACTGATGTTTCCGATAAAATCAATCTTCCCACGGGAATCAGGCACGGAACTGTATTAAAAGTAACACAAAAAGAACTCTCAAAACTTCTCGAAGCAAAATGACCCGATTAAAGATTATCTGTTTCTTTCTACTTTTTCTGGCAACCTTTCAGCTTAGTGCTCAAAGCATAAGAAAGGAATACATTCTTGATAAAAACTGGAAATTCAAAAAAGGGGATTATCCCGAGGCAATAGAGGCCCGTTTCAACGACCTTAAATGGGAAACGGTGTCGGTCCCGCATGATTGGGCGATCAAAGGGCCTTTTGATGGGAACAACGATCTTCAGAAGGTGAAGATTGAACAGAACATGGAGAAAGATGAGTCGGTGAAATCAGGCAGGACCGGTGGCCTGCCTTTCGTTGGAATGGGTTGGTACCGTCTCAAATTTATGGTGCCGGGCTTTCTGCCTGGTAAAAAGGCCATCCTCCAGTTTGACGGAGCGATGAGTCATGCCCGTGTGTATATAAACGGGAAGGAAGCCGGGTACTGGCCTTATGGATATAACTCCTTTTATTTCGACGTGACCTCCCTGCTTAACCCTGCCGGTGAAGTGAATACGTTGGCTGTCCGCCTGGAGAATTTCAGTCAGTCTTCCAGGTGGTATCCCGGGGCCGGAATTTACCGGAACGTACATCTGTTCGTAACAGAAGATGTACATATACCAGTATGGGGCACATATGTCACAACTCCTGTCATTAATAAAGAATTTGCGAGGGTCAACCTGAAAACGCGGGTGGAAGCAGCAGCAGCTAAATATTCGGATTTGCACCTGGAAACAGAGATCCGCAATTCCCAGGGTACAGTGGTGGCTACTGTAAAATCCGGTCTCGGCGAAACTGATGGTCTTCAGTTTGATCAGAACCTCGTAGTTAAGTCTCCTTCATTGTGGTCCCCTGAAACTCCGGTACTTTATACAGCGGTTTCCAGGCTTTACCAGGGAACAACACTTAAAGATGAATATAAAACCCGGTTTGGGATCCGTTCAATTAAGTACGAAGCGGGTAAAGGATTTTCTCTGAACGGCGAGGTCCGGAAGTTCAAGGGGGTGTGCAATCATCATGACCTCGGACCACTGGGAGCAGCCGTAAATGTGTCTGCCCTGCGTCGTCAGCTAAGCTTGCTGAAGGATATGGGATGTGATGCCATTCGTACCTCTCATAACATGCCCGCACCTGAACTGGTTGCTTTGTGTGATGAAATGGGCTTTATGATGATGGTGGAATCTTTTGACGAATGGAAAACACCTAAAGTGAAAAACGGATACAGCGCATATTTTGACGAATGGGCAGAAAAGGATCTGATAAACATGATCCATCGGGACAGGAACAGTCCCTCTGTTGTAATGTGGAGCATCGGCAATGAAGTACCTGATCAGAGTGCCGAAGGCGGAAACAAGATTGCTAAAATGCTCCAGGACATTTGCCACCGTGAAGATCCCACCAGGCCGGTTACTGTTGGAATGGACAGAATCAATGATGCGCTGACAAAGAATTTCGCTGCCATACTGGATGTGCCGGGATTCAATTATAAACCCACATGGTACGAAAAAGCTAATAATGCTCTTCCCCAGGGATTCATTCTTGGAACGGAAACTGCCTCAACGGTGAGCAGCAGGGGGGTGTATAAATTTCCGGTCGAGTTTCAAAAGATGAAGCAATACGATGATAACCAGAGCTCTTCTTACGATTTCGAGTATTGTAACTGGTCGCAGGTGCCTGATGATGAGTTCGTGAAGCAGGACGATCTGCCTTTTGTTATCGGAGAGTTTGTATGGACGGGCTTCGATTATCTTGGAGAACCGACACCGTATGATTCCAAATGGCCCTCCCACAGCTCCTATTTTGGTATAATCGATCTGGCGGGAATACCGAAGGACCGTTATTTCCTTTACCGGAGCAAATGGAACACGGAAAAGCCGACTCTTCATGTTCTTCCTCACTGGACATGGCCGGGACGGGAGGGGCAGGTTACTCCTGTTTTCTGCTATACCAGCTATCCTTCTGCAGAGCTGTTTGTGAATGGTAAGAGTATGGGGAGGCAAAGTAAGAATAAGACGAATAATCAAACAAGATACCGTCTGATGTGGAATGACGTGACTTATGAACCAGGCACTATTAAAGTCGTTGCTTACGATGAGAAAGGGAACCAGGCAGCCAGCCAGGAAATAAAGACTGCAGGCAAACCGCATCATATAGAGCTGACTGCTGACAGAACAGAGCTCAGTGCAGACGGGAAAGATCTGTCGTTTGTAACTGCCAGGGTGGTAGATGCTGAAGGAAATGTATGCCCCGATGCTTCTAATCTTCTGTCGTTTAAAGGAAAGGGAGCAGGCCGGTATAAAGCTGCAGCGAATGGCGATGCTGCGAGCCTCGAGCTCTTCCATCTGCCCTACATGCATGCTTTTAAGGGAATGCTGGTTGCGGTGGTTGAATCTTCGGAAAAAGATGGGGAGATGCAGTTCAGGGTTTCATCTAAAGGGCTGAAGCCAGGTTTATTGACCATCAAGACTGTTGCGGATAAGTAGACATTGTCAAATGAAATCATAATAAAAGTATGTACAGCGGCATATCAACGGGATGTTCTTTTGTCAGAAGCCTGGCTTTGATTCTCCTGTTTAAACTGCAACCGCTGGCTTGCGGTGCTCAGAACCCTCCTCCGATGCCGGATAGGGAGATTATGACGGTTGGTGCTGCCTGGGCAAGGAATTCAGTCAATGCTGTTGTATTCCGGAAAAACTCGCTGGTAACCTTCAGGGATACTCAGTATATCTCTTATTATGACAGCAATGCTGTCGTGGTAGTTGGAAAAAGGAAAGCCGGCGAAAGGGAGTGGATACTTCAATCTACTGGTCTTAAAGGTAACGCCTCAGATGCCCATAACAGCATCAGCATGATGGTTGATGGAAAGGGGTACCTTCACCTGGCCTGGGATCACCATAATAATCCGCTCAGATATTGCCGGAGCCTTAGTCCCGGATCTCTCACTTTTTCGGAAAAGCTTCCCATGACAGGTTTGCTTGAACAAAGGGTAACCTACCCGGAATTTTACAGGAAGCCGGATGGGAATCTTCTCTTTTTCTATCGTAACGGCGAATCCGGTAAGGGAAATCTGGTGATGAATGAATATAATACGGCGACCGGAAAATGGATCAGGCTTCATGACAATCTCATTGACGGAGAAGGTAAGCGGAATGCTTATTGTCAATCCTATGTGGATTCGAAGGGGATAATCCATATATCCTGGGTATGGCGCGAAAACCCGGATGTGGCCAGCAATCACGATCTGTGTTACGCGCGGTCAAAAGACGGCGGGAAGACCTGGGAAAAATCTACCGGTGAAAGATATACACTTCCCATTACTGCCTCCACTGCTGAGTATTCATGCAGAATACCTGAGAACAGCGAATTGATCAATCAAACTTCTATGTGCGCCGATAGCGAAAGCAATCCGTTTATCGCTACCTACTGGCGGGAAAAAGATTCAGATGTTCCCCAATATCATATTGTTTACAAAGACGGAGGGCAGTGGAAAACCCTTGTTCCAGGCTTCAGGAAGACCCCGTTTAGTTTAGGCGGTACAGGAACCAAGAAAATACCGGTTTCCAGGCCCCAGGTACTGGTAAAAAGGCAAGACAAAAATATTTCCCTGGTAATGATCTTTCGTGATGCGGAACGGCAAAGTAAGGCTTCTGCCCTTGTTGTTCGGGATATCAGCAAGCGACGCTGGTACATAACAGACCTTACCGCAGAATCGCTTGGTGACTGGGAACCGACATATGATACCGAATTATGGAAAGAAAAAGGTATTTTAAACCTCTTTATCCAGAATGTAGAACAAGTTGACGGGGAGGGGAAGGCCAGCATGCCGCCTACGATGGTGAAAGTGCTGGAGTGGAAAGTTGAAAGTGAAAAGTTGAGAGTGGAAAGTAAAAAGAATTAAAGTTAAAAGGCGATGCTAACCAATGGCCGATGATTATGAAAAGAACCAGTTTATTTATTTTTTGCACTTTGTTAGCGGGACTAACGGCGTGTTCAGTGAAAAAGCAGTTAAAGCCCAATGCCGGCTTTCTGAAGGTTGCAGACCAGAGTTTTGCCGATGCCGCTTCGCAGTATAAGGTGATGATGAAGAGGCTGCCGGCGGATCGTTTTCCTAAAACCTATCATTCAGCCACTGATGAGCTTGAGACGAGTGGTTCCGACTGGTGGTGCAGCGGCTTTTATCCAGGTACGTTGCTTTATTTATACCAGCAGACGAAGGATCAGATCCTGTTAACGGAAGCTGAACGTATACTGAAAGTTCTGGAGAAAGAAAAAAACAATACGACCACACATGACCTGGGTTTTATGATGTATTGCAGTTTTGGAAATGCAAACCAGATCGCTCCGAAGCCTGAATATAAAGATATTCTTTTGACAAGTGCAAAATCACTGATCAGCCGCTTTGATCCTAAAGTGGGATGTATCAGGTCGTGGGATTCAAAAGATTCTGATTTTCTGGTTATAATCGATAATATGATGAACCTGGAGCTGTTGTTTTGGGCAACCCGTGAAACAGGCGATTCTTCCTTTTATAAGATTGCTGTGACACATGCGGAGACGACGATGAAAAACCATTTTCGTCCGGATTACAGTTCCTACCACGTGATAAATTATAATCAGCAAACCGGCGAAGTTCAGAAGAAACGTACTGCACAGGGATATGCAGATGAATCGGCCTGGGCAAGAGGACAGGCATGGGGGCTCTATGGCTATACACTGATGTATCGTGAAACGAAAGATAGGAAATATCTCGATCAGGCCAACCACATTGCTCAGTTCATTTTGAATCATCCCAATATGTCGGCTGACATGGTTCCTTACTGGGATTTTAACGCTCCTGATATCCCAAATGCACCACGTGATGCATCCGCCGCAGCTGTTATGGCTTCTGCCTTGCTGGAATTGTATAAGTATGCAGACAAATCAGACGCAGCAAAGTATTATGAATGTGCAGGTAAAATGCTGAAATCGCTTGCCTCTCCAAAGTATAAAGCCGTGGCGGGTTCCAATGGCGGGTTTATTCTGGAACACAGCGTCGGTCATTTACCTCAGAAAAAAGAGGTGGAGGTTCCGCTGACCTATGCCGATTACTATTTTATAGAAGCTTTAAAGCGATATAAGGAAAGCTAAAATCATTGTCCGGCAGATTCAGCAACGACCTTCCGGGCAGAAAGAAGCATGAAAGGGTATACAAAAAAGAGTACTTGGTATACATTGTTGGGCGGTAAGTATCTTTTACGTAATATGGTTTCCTGCAATGATTAATATTACATAGATATTCTTCAAATTTTATTATAATGAAACCAGTATTGTTTCTTTTAAGCAGTGTTGCAGCTCTTTTGGTGAGCCTGGATTGTGTCTCTCAAAAGCTTCCTGAAACACAGCAGAAACCTGTATGGGTACAGTCGCCGGTCAGGGTTGACGGAAAGCCCGACTCTTCGCTCTCTTCTTTTGGTGCATATAACAAGAATACAGGTCTTTATTATACTATTGGCAACGATGACAAAAACCTGTATCTCCTTGTAAAATCAGGTGACCAGACTATTGCTAATAAAATTATGATGGGGGGAATCACCTTTTCTATTAATACGGAAGGGAAGAAGAAGATCAAAGATGCATACAGTATTACCTTCCCGGTCATATCGCCTCCGCAAAGAGGTCAGAGACGGCAGGGAAGCGGTGGCTTTGCCGGAGTGGGGCAGTCGGGAGAAAGGCGCCAGAGACCTGATTCGGCCGCTGTTGCGGAATTGAGAAAACAGCAGCTTGCCGGGTTGAAAGAGATCGGGGTAACGGGCTTTAAGCAGATCAGTGACAGCCTTATCTCGATCTATAATGAGTATGGGATAAAAGCAGCGGCAACTTATGATAAAGAAGGGAACTATCTGTATGAACTTGCCGTTCCGTTTAAAGAGATAGGACTAAGCCTGGATCAGGTAAAAGAACTGACATATAACATCAGAGTAAACGGACGGCAGTTTGCAATGGCCGGGAGAATGGGAGACGGCGGAGATGTGGGCCGGCGTGGCGGTGTCGTGGTCGGTTTCGGAGGCGGCATGGGTGTCGGCCTGGGAGGTGGTTTTGGAGGCGGAATGAGGGGCGGCGCTTCCCGGGGATTTGATCCCGCGATGTTTGATCCTACAGACTTCTGGGCAAAATATGTACCCGTAAAGAAGTAATTGCTTTAAGTTATGAAAAAGTATTTGCTTCTGTTTCTGAGCCTTATTCTAACCAATGTTTTGTTTTCACAAGTCGCCCGTGAAGTAAGCGGCATCGTTAAGGACAGCACTGACACTCCTGTTATAGGTGCTTTGGTCATATTGTCTTCTTCTAAAGATACATTGAAAACGAGTACGAACAACGATGGCATTTTTATTTTCAAGAATGCTCCGTCAGGGCAATTCATCCTGACAGTAAGGAGTATCGGGTATGTCAACTATAACAAACGTTTTTTATATAATGATGCAACCAAAAGGCTGGTCCTTGATCCGGTAATCCTGAAAAGTCAGGCAAATATGCTGAAAGAGGTAACTGTAAACGGTACTCCCGCAGTAACCTACAAAGAGGATACGGTTGAATATCGCGCCAGCGACTATAAAGTGAGGGAAAATGCATCTGTTGATGAGTTGTTGAAGAAAATGGAAGGTATCGAAGTTGCCAACGACGGAACCGTAACGGCTCAGGGTACACAGGTAACGAAGGCAAGACTAAATGGAAAGGACTATTCCGGCGGAGATGTTGCATCGGCCATCCAGAACCTTCCGGCAGATATTGTGGAAAAAATCCAGATAGTGGATGATTACGGGGATCAGGCAGCCAGGACAGGGATTAAAGATGGTGATCCGCGGAAGGTGCTGAATATTGTCACCCGGGCTGACAGATCGGTGGGCAACACGGGCAGGCTAAATGCGGGCGCCGGCAGTAATGAGAGGTATGGTCTTTCTTTTTTCGGAACGCGGATAAATGCTAATCAGCAGGTAAACGCCAACCTTACATTCAATAATACGGTGAATGGGGTTGCCAATAGCGGTGGGGGACAGTCTTTGGATGGCGGAAACTTCCGCGGCGGCAACGGCGGAGGAAGAGGAGTCGGCGGTGGTAGTAGCAGCGGCTATTCCGGCTTGGGCGGCGGCAGCGGCGGAACAACCCGCACGGGAAGGGGCTCGGTGGGTTACCGGGATCAGCTTAATAAAAAGCTGAGCATCAACAGCAGTTACTCTTATAACTTTAATGATGTTAATTCGGTAAACAGCAGCACTTCCGAAAGTTATGTTGAAAAAGGAACTATCTATTCCACTAATGAAAGTTCGGGAGAGAACAATGCCAATAATCATTCTTTTAATGTTGATATCGAGTACGATATTGACAGTGCTAACTATCTCCGTATACAGCCATCCCTGAGCTTTGTTTCTACTCTTACCAGCAGCCAATCTAACATCAGAACAAGGCAGGCCGGATATCTTAATCAGTTAACGGAAGGAAGTAACAGCAGTAAGGATTCAAGGCCCAGCCTGGAAGGATCAATCCTGTATCAGCATATATTTAAAAAACAAGGCAGGAACTTTTCGCTGAACGTCAATTATAGCAGGAACAACCAGACGAGGGATAACAAACAGGACAATATTATTACCTATTACCAGTTAGATTCTGATAATTTTGACTATGATTCGTTGGTTCACAGGCTGGTACAAAGGAAAAATCTTAATAATGCCCTGAGGGCAAGTATGACCTTTTCGGAGCGGCTCAGTCCGAAATCACGTATTGATTTCAACGGGCAGGTAAACAGGCGTTCATATGATAACAGTGCCTATACCAACAATATCGGAAAAGATGGAATGCAGTTTCCTATAGATTCGCTGACCAATTTGTTTAACTATTCGTTTACCGAAAGCCGGTTTTCACTGAATTACCGTTTCAATGTCCCGAAGTTTAACTTCGCCCTGGGAATGACGGCTATTCCGACTCTTTTGACCGGAACGAAGGTCCATCTGGACGCCACGAGCAGGCGAACCAACTTCTTCCTGATCCCGATTGCGCGGGTTGAATATCAATTCTCCAGGCAGCACCGTTTAAGTATCAACTATTCCGGTAATGCAAGTGAGCCGACTTTTGATCAGATTCAACCTGTACGCGATGTTTCCAACACAAATAATCCTGTTGTCGGTAATCCTGATCTGAAAGCGGCTTTCAATCACACCATTGCTGCGGCTTACAACAACTATATTGCCAACGCCCGCCTGAACTATTCGGTAAACCTCAATGCACGTTTTGTGTCCAACTCGGTGGTATCTAATATGATACAGATACCTACGCGTTTAAGTAACGGGGGCATTACTTATATAAACGAAACGCACTATCTGAACCTCGACGGAGTATCGTCCTACAATGGTAATTATAATATCTCCAAATCCTTTGCCGACAGGAAGTACAGCTTTCACCTGAATGGAAGTATCACTAACCGGAATGGTGTTTCAATGAGTGAAAACCAGAAGAATGAAAGCACTACCTGGACTTTTTCAGAACGTCTTGGTCCCCAGATAAACCCTGTGGAATGGTTGGAACTTAATCCGAATGTGAGCTATGTCTATACCAAAGCGGATTTTACTTTTTCCTCTAATAATTCGAGAGTGAATAATTTTGCGATAAACGGAGACGGACGCGTTTATATCCACCAGACCTGGCTACTCTCGTTCAGCGCGAGTAAAAATTTCGTAAGTGGTATCAACGCCAACCAGACATCCAACCCATTCGTCATCAATACAGGCTTTGAGAAACAGTTCTTCAAGCGAAGGAACGGCGCTCTAAGTCTTCAGTGTTTTGACTTATTAAAGCAGAATAATTTTGTTAACAGGACCATTAACGACAATAGCCGGACTGATGTGAAGACCAATGCTCTAAGTCGCTATGTGATGCTGAACTTTCGCTGGCAGCCTCAAAAATGGAGTGGCTCTCCGCGCGGTCGAAACGGAGGACAGATGATGCGACGAGGAGATGGCAGTTTTTATTAAGTCATTCATCGGTTTTCGGGGCTTTGAGTTAAGAATATATTGCTAAATGTGAATTTTTGGTAAAAAGGCAGTAGGTTTTAGGGTTATTTTTACAGAAAATGCCTTTTTTATGTTTTCTGTTGATAGATTCCCGACTTCATTGTTAAGGTTCGCTAGTTTAATATTGATATTCTTCGTCTGTTCGGATATATACCTGAGTGCCCAGACACCAAGT
>JBQGEO010000272.1:0-1636 GCA_052039655.1 Pararcticibacter sp. | reverse complement strand
TTATCCCGGATCTGATTAAAAGTATCAATGAGAATAAAGTGTGCGGAGAAGAAAGAGGAATACTGTCAATACCCGAGCACCGGGCGATACTGAAAGCCCTTGAAGAAAGTGACCCTATGGCAGCAGAGAGAGCTATGGCCATTCATTTAAACGAGATATTTCAAATTAGCCGGGCAGGTTATGCCGCAAAGCAACTATTAGACAAAAAAAACGAATAGATAGCTGTCTGAAAGACAGCTACGCCATTTAGTAAAGCCGTTTAACATTACATATTTTATAATATGAACTACTTAAAAAAGGTGGTAATTGCCATATTTTGTCTCAATTTTTCGATTCTTCAGGCGCAGGAGCATCCTAATATCATGCTCTCGAAAGCTGGTATCGAGGGAGTGAGAGAAGGGTGTAATAAATATCCCCTGCTTCAAAAATCATTTGCTCAGGTTAAGACGGATGCAGACAAAGCCCTGGGTACTAAGATCAGCATTCCTGTACCCAGTGACGGCGGCGGAGGCCCTTCCCACGAACAGCATAAAAGAAATTACCAGGCTGTGCTCGCCTGTGGCATTTCCTACCAGATTACAGGAGAAACAAAGTATGCTGATTATGTTAAAGATATGCTTTTGGGATATGCTTCGCAGTATGAAAAATGGCCGCTTAAACATCCCAAAAGTAAAACAAGCAATCAAAGCGGAAGGATATTCTGGCAAATTCTGAACGACTGCGTATGGCAGGTAAACGTTATTCAGGGATATGACCTGGTATACAATGCTATTAGTCCCCGCGACCGGAAAACCATAGAAACCCGGCTTTTTACACCGGTAGTGAAGTTCATTACAGAGACATCTAAAGAAACATTTAACAGGATTCACAATCACGGCACATGGGCTGTGGCAGCCGTAGGCCTGACAGGCTATGTGATGAACAAGCGTGAATACGTGGAAATGGCGCTCAAAGGGTCGGATAAGTCGGGAAGGTCCGGCTATCTTGCTCAGCTCGATCATCTTTTTTCTCCTGACGGATACTACACTGAAGGCCCCTATTATCAGCGGTATGCACTTCTGCCTTTCATGATATTTGCTAAAGCAATCAATCAATACGAGCCTCAGACAGGCATTTATACCTACAGAAATAATATTCTTGAGAAAGCGATCAACACCTCTCTTCAGAGCAGCTATACCAATGGAGCTTTTTTTCCTGTTAATGATGCGATTAAGGATAAAACAATCGAATCAGGAGAATTGGTCTATGGGGTAGACCTTGCTTATGCAGAAATGGGAGGAGGAGCAGATCTTCTTGATATAGCGCAAAGGCAGGGCCGGGTTATAGTATCTGATGCTGGTTTAAAGGTTGCCAGGGATGTTGCGGAAGGGAAGGCAATGCCATTTAATTACAAATCTCTCTTAATCACGGACGGCCCGGCCGGAAATGAGGGAGGACTGGGGATATTGCGTTCAGGTGCTAATCAGGATCAGCAGTGCCTGGTGTTCAAAGCGGCTTCCCAGGGTATGGGGCACGGGCATTTCGACAGGCTTAATATACTTTATTATGATAACGGGTCTGAAGTGTTCCAGGATTATGGAGCTGCGCGGTTCATTAACATAGAATCAAAGAATGACGGAGAATATCTCCCGGAAAC
>JBQGEO010000271.1:0-4481 GCA_052039655.1 Pararcticibacter sp. | reverse complement strand
CAACCGTTGGATGAGGGTGAGTATCCGGTGAAGTATTTTTATAATAATTTTTTTATGAACCTTGGGGCGGAATCATATTTCTTTGAAGAAGGTAAAGGCGGGAGATACGCAGCTGCGAGATATGGAGGGCTAAGAGTAGATGAGAACGGGAACAGTGTCCTGAGCGGCCTGTATGATGAAAACTTTAAATTAATTCAATGACCAGTCCATCTTTTCTCAGGCTTTCCGAGCTATCGTCACTGGTAGTATCCGTCATAGAAAAGGCTTTCGGAAATAAGTCATTCTGGGTTGTGGCCGATGTTACCAGTCACACCTATAAGGCCCAGAGTAATTACCATTATTTTGAGCTGGTTGAAAAGGACACACGTTCTAATGTGATACTGGCAAAATTTGCGGGGAGGGCATGGGGGACCGGTTCTCAGAAGATCGCAGCATTTGAGCAGATAACAGGCCAGCGTTTCGGAAATGATATCCAGGTACTGGTGAGCGTAACGATAGAATATCATGCGGGATATGGTCTGCAGCTTTGTGTTTCGGATATAGATCCGAATTATACACTGGGAGCACTTGAGCAGCAGCGGCTTGCGACACTCGCGAGGCTTGTTAAAGAAAATCCCGGGTACGTCTCGTTCGATGGCGTTCAGTATTATTCATTTAACCACAGTCTCCGGTTAAATTGTGTCGTTCAGCGGATTGCAGTTCTCTCTTCCAGCACATCAGCCGGTTTTCAGGACTTTATGCATACGCTTGAAAATAACAGGTATGGCTACAGGTTTCAGACTGACCATTACCATGTAGTTGTACAGGGGGAAAATAATGCCCGTCAGATAGTAGACACGCTGGTTACTGTCTATCGGTCTGACATAAGATACGATGCCGTCGTCATTGTAAGGGGAGGAGGTGCGCAGTCTGACTTGCTGTTGTTCAATGATTATTTTATCGGTAAAGCCATCGCCCGTTTTCCGATACCCGTTATAACCGGTATCGGGCATCAAAGGAATGAAACAATTGCCGATGTAATGGCACATGCATCCACTAAAACCCCCACTCAGGCGGCAGAATTCATCATTGCCCATAACAGGAAGTTTGAAGATGCACTGACTGGCTTTGAAAAACGGATCGTGATCAAATCCCAGCAACTGCTTTCTGCCCAGGTGAGGTTACTGTCGGGACTTAACTCGGCCATCATTCATTCGGGCAGAGAGTCCCTGAGCTATTATAAGGAAAGCCTTGCTTTTACAAGGCAGAGGCTTACGGACAATTCGAAATCGGCTCTGTATCGCCACCGGTCAGATCTTCAGTATTTTACCTCAATTCTCGCATCGTCACCTAAAGTAACCATCAATAATAACAGGACTGGTTTGAAGAATATATCGGCTAACCTGAATATCTTTAATGGCATGTATTTCAGGAACAGGCTTTCTGATCTGGAAAGGTATACTTCGATGATCAGGCTTATGTCGCCTGATAATATCCTGAAAAAAGGATTTGCAATAGTCAGGGCCGGGGGGAAAATTGTAACCGGACCGGATGAAATAGAAGAGGGCAGCGAGATATCCGTCTTGTTGGGAAAGACGGATATCCGTGCAAAAGTTGAATCAAAAAATGAATATGGAGGATCAGAATTTAACTTATGAAGCGGCTTATCAGGAGCTTGCTCAGATAGCGAAGGAAATTGAATCAGAAGCGGTGTCGGTGGACGTGCTTGCTCAAAAAGTAAAACGTGCTTCAGAGCTTGTGTCTTTTTGCCAGGAAAGGCTGAAGTCGACAGAATCGGAAGTGAACCAGATTATCTCGCAGATGGAGCAGAATTCGAGATAAGCGACGAACTTTATGCAGCGGCATCTGTTAAACTGAAAACAAGAGATTATGGTAGAGGTAATAACAGATGTTGAGCCGCATGTTGCTGCTTTCAGAGTGAGTGGTTCGGTTACAAAAGAAGATTATGAACTGGTGATTGTGCCGACGATAGGAAAACTGTCAAAATCGGCAGAAAAGATCCATTTCCTGCTCGTTATTGAAACTGATATCAGCAACTTTACGGGAGGAGCCCTTTTTGAGGACCTTTGGTTAGGAATAAAGAACATCACCAGGTGGCACCGGATGGCGATTGTGAGTGATCAGCCGGCAGTTAGAAAGTTTACGGATGCTGTAAGTTTTCCTATTCCCGGAGAAGCTAAGGGGTTTGCTCTTGCGGAGCTTGCAGAAGCGAAAAAGTGGGTGGCCTTATAAGGGACACTTCCGGTCTGTTTCTTACGACAACAGAGACTGCAGCTGTTGAAGAATCCCCGCCTGTCCCGGGTGAATCTTCTCCATTGCTTCGTTGAGATGAAACCATTCAGCCTTGTCAGCTTCAGGAAATACCTGTGTTTTACCGGACCGCGGAGGCCATTCAATTTCAAATGTATTAGATAACAGGTAAGGTGACTCAAAATTTGTTTCTACAGCCCAGACGGTAATCTGCTTTCCGCTTTTAATGGTTACAGGCTGAAGAGGAACGACTTTGGCGGATGGACTGATCGTGTTTCCTGTTTCTTCATTAAATTCTCTTTTTGCGACAGACAGAGGGTCTTCCTCTTCAGAATATTCCCCTTTCGGAACAGACCATACCCCTGCATCTTTCCGAGAGTAGAAGGGGCCGCCGGGATGTACCAGTAAAACCTGGGGCTTTTGGTCAATAACCCTGTATACGAGAATTCCGGCGCTTCTTTTCTGCATTATTTTTTAAGATTCTTATCAACCTTTATTGCCGGCTGCTACTTTCCTTCAGACAGGACATTATCAATTTCTTCTCCTATCGACTGAATAACAGAGGGAGATTGCTCCGATATTTCCCTGCTTTTCCAGCGTCCATCGGTATCTTTAAATATCCTGGTGACGAACTTTTGCTCTTTGTTAACCAGGAAAGTGCCGCTCGCTGCGGTTTCTTCCTGTACCTGCAAAGTTTGTTCTATATTGTCGATGAATAAAGTAATTTCAAATGCTTGCATACAGCAATTACAAAAGAACAATAAAATTGTTTACCAGCTATGGAGGCACGCAGGAATAACAGAAGCAAAATGATTTTGAACGCCGGATTGACTTTTATACCTTTGGCGTCTAATTGTAACTCTATGAGAAGAAGCTGGTGGGATTCTCCGGCTCTGTGGAGGAATGCCGCATTCAGCTATTTACAGGAAGCATCATAAACTAAAAATCTAATTATATGTCAGATATTGCAAATACCAGTTTCTTTAATGATGTGTGTGCATTTTTTGATCATGCCGCTCAATTCACTAAACATCCGGCCGGACTACTCGATCAGATCAAAGCTTGTAACAGTGTATATCGTTTCCGCTTTCCCATCAGAAGGGGCAATGGAAGTGTAGAGGTGATTGATGCGTGGAGGGTGGAACACTCTCATCACATGTCGCCTACAAAGGGCGGGATCCGCTACAGTGAAATGGTAAATGAGGATGAGGTGATGGCGCTTGCTGCACTTATGACCTACAAATGCGCCATTGTCAACGTACCATTCGGCGGCGCCAAGGGGGGGATAAAGATCAACACCCGGAATTATAATATAGGCGAACTTGAGAATATCACCCGCAGATTTACAGTAGAGCTGGTTAAGAAGAATTTTATCGGACCCGCTATTGACGTTCCTGCTCCCGACTACGGATCAGGTGAACGTGAAATGAGCTGGATTGCCGACACTTATTATACGATGAACCCCGGCCAGCTGGATGCAATGGGATGTGTAACCGGTAAGCCAATAGCACTGCATGGAATTCAGGGACGGAGAGAAGCTACCGGAAGGGGAGTGGCTATCGCGATAAGGGAGTGTGTCGGAGTTGCTGAAGACATGAAAGAACTGGGGCTAACTCCCGGCATTCAAGGTAAGAGGGTGATTGTTCAGGGCCTGGGGAACGTGGGATATCATACTACGAAATTCCTGTCTGAGCTTGGTGCCGTTATCGTGGGACTCTGCGAATATGAAGGTGCAATTTATAACAGCAATGGGCTCAATCTGGAAGAGGTTGTATCGCATCGTAAGGATACAGGTTCGATCCTCGGTTTTAAGGGGGCTGAAAAAGAGTTTAAGAACTCTTCTCTGGGACTTGAGCAGGAGTGCGATATCCTGGTTCCTGCGGCGCTTGAGAACCAGATCACTTCGGCAAATATTGGACGCATACAAGCCAAAATCATTGCGGAAGCAGCCAATGGCCCTACCTCGCCCGAAGCTGCAGCTGCCTTCACTGAAAGGGGAGGAATCATTATCCCCGATATGTATTGTAACGCAGGGGGGGTAACTGTTTCTTATTTCGAATGGCTAAAGAACCTTTCGCACGTAGCGTTCGGACGTATGGATAAGCGCTATGAAGAGAACGCCAATCTCAACCTGGTGACGATGGTAGAAAAGATGACCGGAGTAAGCCTTTCGCAGGAGCAAAGAAGCCTTGTGGTAAAGGGTGCTTCTGAGCTTGAGCTTGTAAATTCGG
>JBQGEO010000270.1:0-5739 GCA_052039655.1 Pararcticibacter sp. | reverse complement strand
TCTGATTAAGAAATCCTCTTTAGTGATTTCGGTTAATACAGGTACAGTTCACCTCGCAGCCGCTGTTCAAACGCCGGTTATTGTTTTGTATGCACTGACCAATCCTCAGCATTTTCCCTGGAAGGCAGTCGGCCGGGTTTTTACTTTTCCTCTTTCTGAAGGTTTGCACAGTAAAAATGAGGTGATCTGTTTTGTAAATGAAAAATACCTTTCCTGCTCTCATCAAGTGACGCATCCAGCAGAAATAGTGGACGCTGTGAAGGAAATCCTTTCCGGCAAAGCGGATATGATTCCGGAACTACCTTTTTAGCTTAGACCTTCCGTCTTCACCTGAACTTCATCTCTGATTTTAACTTTTGCCGTTCAAACACACAAATATGAGTAAGGTGAAAGTTTCATTTCTTTGTATTTTATCATTCATTTTTCTAAATCAGTCAAATCAAGTCTCTGCCCAAACCGACTCTTTGAAATTGAGTTTCGGTGAAGCAGAGAAGCTGTTCCTTCAAAATAATCTTAGTCTTATCGCTCAGAAGTACAATGTAAACGCTGCAGATGCGCTGATAAGGCAGGCTGCGTTATGGGACAATCCAACGCTCAACACCGAACAGAATCTTTACGATAATACCCATAAATTCTTCAATCATGAAAACGGGAACGGGCAGGTATATCTGGTGCTGAGCCAGGTGTTTAAAACTGCGGGCAAAAGAGGGAAGCAGGTACAACTTGCAAAGGATGATGCGAAAATTCAGCAGGCAAGCTTCGATGACCTGATGCGTAATCTCAGGTATAACCTTCGTATAGACTTCAGCGAAGCCGCCCGTCTGAATGCGCAAAGCAAGCTGTACAATACCGAAATTGCTGCCCTGAATACACTCGCAGATGCAGAGCAAAAGTCGTATAAAAGCGGGAATACCTCCTTTAAGGAGGCAGTCAGGATAAAAGCCCTGCTTTTTGGACTTCAGGCAGAGCTCACGTCAAATAATCAGCAACTGCTATCCCTTGAAACTGAACTTAAAACTCTTCTCGCCGTTGATCCGCATTCGTTTATTGCGCCAGAAGAAGAGGAAATACATCCCGATGTTTTGCCGCAGACCGACAACCTGATTGCGAAAGCTTTGACACAACGGGCTGACTATATGATGAGTGCGCTGGACGCGCAGCGGGCAAAAGATAACCTGGTTTATCAGAAATCGCTCGCAGTACCTGATGTTTCGGCGGGAATTGTCTACGACCGTATAAACAGTTACGCTCCTCATTATTTCGGATTACAGATCGGACTTCCTATTCCTCTTTTCAACAGGAACCAGGGAAATATTAAAGCTGCCAGGTTTGATATAAAGAGCGGGGAAGCGTCGCTTAAAAACGCCGAAGCTGAATTGAAAAACAGCGTGGTAGAGGCTGTCGGGCATTATAATCTTTCAGCTCAGATGCTTGCAGAACAACCGGCGGATTTTTACAGGAATTACGACCAGCTGTTTAAGGCAATGCTGAAGAGTTACCAGCAACGCCAGATAAGCCTGATCGAATTTGTTGATTTCTTCGATTCGTATAAAGATACCCGCCTTAAAATAATAGAACAACAATATAACCTGCAAAAGGCAGCGGCAGAACTCAATTATGCAGCAGGCTCAACAGTTGTAAATCCTTAGTCAGTACAGTACCATATATAAAAAATGAAGAGACAAATAATCACCCTGGTTATCGCCGGTATATTCCTTATATCGGCATGTAAAGAAAAGAAAAGTGAAGATTCACAGGCGAAAAGCAAGGTTTGTGTCAGTGATTCCCTTTCAAAACTTATTAAAATCGATACGGTAAAGATTGCAAATGTGAAAGATGAACTGAGCTTGTCGGGTGAGGTATCTTTTAACGACAACCGCGTTGTAAAGGTGTTCCCCTTTGCCAGCGGGCAGGTCATGGAGGTAAGAGTTTCGCTTGGCGATAAGGTGGCCCGGGGGCAGACGCTCGCTGTAATCAGAAGTGCGGATGTCGCTGGAAATTATACAGACCTGGAAACTACCCAGTCGGATCTGGTTGTGGCAAAGCGCCAGCTTCAGCAGGCGGAATACCTGTACAAAAACGGCATTTCGAGTGAACGGGATTACACGGAAGCGAAAGAAAATTACAATAAGGCGCTCTCTGCGACCCGAAAGATCAGGGAGCAGATTGCTATCAACGGTCGCGGGAATACCGGCGCAAATGGTACGTATATCATAAAAGCCCCGGAAAGTGGCTTTGTTGTAGAGAAAAATATCAGCGCCGGAAGTTATATACGCCAGGACAATGGTGCAAGCCTGTTCACCATTTCTGATATGAAGGATGTGTGGGTATGGGCAAATGTTTTTGAAAGTGATATTGCAAAAGTGAAAACGGGATATGCTGCTAAAGTAACTACTCTGGCTTATCCGGGTAAAGAGTTTGAAGGGAAGGTGGATGAAGTGAGTTCTGTGCTGGATCCTGAAAATAAGGTAATGAAGGTTAAAGTCGTTCTGCCTAACCCGGGACTGCTGCTTAAACCGGAAATGTTTACCAATGTCTTGATTACCAATAGCGAGCCTTCGAGTTCTGTTGCTATACCTTCTGATGCGGTTATTTTTGACAGCAGTAAGAACTACGTGATCGTGTATAATGGTCAGTGCGATCTGCACATCCGGGAGATCAATGTGATTAAATCTGTGGGGAACATCACTTATATAGGATCGGGACTAAAACCTGGTGAACGTGTGATTTCTAAAAATCAGATCCTGCTGTATAACGCATTGTCTGAATAAAAGGGGGGAAGTAACATGAACAAGGTTATAAAAAATATCATACATTTTTCTTTAAGGCACCGGTATCTGGTTTTTTTCCTGACGGGAATACTGGCAGTTCTGGGCGTCTGGAGTTACAGCAATACCCCGATTGAAACGTTTCCTGACGTTACGAATACGCAGATCATTATTATCGCTCAATGGCCGGGCAGGAGTGCGGAAGAAATAGAGAAGTTTATTACTATCCCGATGGAGACGGTCCTTAATTCTGTACAGAAAAAGGCTAATCTCCGTACCACTTCTGCCTTCGGGCTTTCTTATATCAGGATCATATTTGACGATGATGTAGACGATGCTTTCGCCCGTCAGCAGGTGCTCAGCCGGCTGGCCAATGCGGATCTGCCTGAGGGTGTGAAACCCGAGGTAGAGCCTCCCTACGGGCCAACCGGAGAGATCTACCGTTATACGCTCGAAAGTAAAACAAAGTCTATTCACGAACTCACGGCAATCCAGGACTGGATACTCGACCGGCAGTTTAAGTCGGTACCGGGTGTGGCCGATGTGAACAGCTTCGGTGGCGAGGAAAAGACCTACGAGGTTAGTGTCAATCCTGCACTGCTTCAGAAATACGGATTAAGTTCCCTGGATGTTTATAATGCCATTAACCGTTCGAATATTAATGTGGGGGGAGACGTCATTAACAAGAACGATCAGGCATACGTGGTGAGGGGCATCGGGGTGATCAATAACATAGAAGGTATTGAGAACATCATCATCAAGAACGTGAACGATGTGCCTATCCTTGCTAAAGATATAGCGACTATCCACGAAAGCGGCCTGCCAAGGCTGGGGCAGGTGAGCCGGGATAACGAAAAGGATGTAGTGGAAGGCATTATTGTCATGCGAAAGGGAGAGAACCCGGCGGAGGTGCTGAACAGGATCAGGGATAAAGTTCAGGAGTTGAATACTTCTATTCTTCCCAAAGGGGTAAAGATCAATACCTTTTACGATCGTACCGACCTGATGGACTTCTGTACCGAGACTGTCATTCACAACCTGCTGGAAGGAATTATCCTGGTAACAGTGATCGTATTCCTGTTTATGGCCGATTGGCGTACGACGGTCACAGTTGCGATCATTATCCCTCTTTCCCTCCTTTTCGCCTTCATCTGTATGAGGATAAAAGGAATGAGTGCCAACCTGCTCTCGATGGGGGCGGTCGACTTCGGGATTATCATTGATGGTGCGGTGGTGATGGTGGAAGGGCTTTTCGTTGCGCTTGATCATCGCGCCAGGGAAGTCGGTATGGAGAAATTTAACGGCCTGGCGAAGATGGGCCTTTTTAAGAATGTAGGGGCGGAAATGGGAAAGGCCATTTTCTTTTCTAAACTGATTATTATCACCTGTCTTATTCCAATCTTTTCATTCCAGAAGGTAGAGGGGAAAATGTTTTCACCTCTGGCGTATACGCTTGGTTTCGCGCTGCTGGGAGCATTGCTGTTCACCCTGACGCTCGTTCCGGCCCTGTCGAGCATCCTTCTGAGCAAGAACGTCAGGGAGAAGCATAACAGAATTGTTCTTTTCTTCGAGAACGGGATAACCAGGCTGTTTTCCTTCACCTACCATAATCAGAAGCTCAGCCTGCTGCTGGCATTTAGTTTTATGGTTCTCACGTTTGTTTCTGCAAAATTCCTTGGTACAGAGTTTCTCCCGGATCTTAATGAGGGTGCTTTGTGGGTGGAGGCCGAACTTCCTATGAGTATTTCACTCTCGCAGGCCGAAAACATCAATCAGAAAATGATGCAGATCCTGGATAAGTTCCCTGAAGTAAAGCAAACGCTGGCCCAGGTGGGGCGAACCAACGATGGGACGGATCCGAAAGGTTTTTACAATGTGCAGATCCAGGTCGATCTTAAGAAAAAAGATCAGTGGAGGAAGGGCCTGTCTGAAGACGAACTGATTGATCAGATGGACGGACAGCTCAAAAAGTTGCCCGGAATCGTTTACAACTACTCACAGCCTATAAGGGATAATGTGGATGAAGCGGTTGCGGGGGTAAATGCTTCCATGGCGGTAAAGATCTTCGGTCCTGACTTCGATGTGCTCGACAAAAAAGCAGACGCTGTAATGGAGGTACTCAAAAAAGTGAGGGGCATTGAAGACCTCGGAGTTTTGCGGAACCTGGGACAGCCTGAATTCAGGATAGAGCTCGATCAGCGTAAGATGGCGATGTATGGGGTCAGTACTGCCGACGCAAATTCTGTTATTGAAATGGCTATTGGAGGGAAAGCTGCTTCCCAGCTGTACCAGGGAGAGAGGCGTTTCGATATCATGGTCCGTTATCAGCAGCCGTTCAGAGACGCCCAGGAAAAGATCGAGAACCTGATGGTTCCTACCCTCAAAGGAGGACGTGTGGCTATAAAGGAGATTTCGGAGATCAAGAAACTTACAGGGCCTGCATTTATTTACAGGGATAACAATACCAGGTATATAGCGGTTAAGTTTTCTGTAAGAGAAATATATATTGGCAGTACGATCGCAGAGGCTCAGAAAAAAGTAAATGCGGCTGTGAAGCTTGACCAGGGATACTCGTTCACCTGGAACGGCCAGTTTGAGAACCAGATACGTGCTTCCAATACCCTTGCTCGTGTAGTCCCGATATGTTTGCTGGTCATTTTCCTGATTTTGTTCGTGACATTTAACAATGTAAAGGATGCCATGCTGGTGATCCTCAATGTTCCGTTTGCCCTCATCGGGGGTATCCTGGCCTTGCATATAACCGGGATGAATTTCAGCATTTCTGCGGGTATTGGCTTTATAGCGCTGTTTGGCGTTTGTATCCAGAATGGGGTTATCCTGATTTCTGTATTCAGAAAGAACCTGATGGAGCACATGCAGCTTGATGAAGCCATATTCAAAGGCGTAATATCACGTGTGAGGCCGGTGGTGATGACCGCCCTTATGGCTGCCATTGGGTTAATTCCGGCAG
>JBQGEO010000269.1:0-2877 GCA_052039655.1 Pararcticibacter sp. | reverse complement strand
TATATGTGGACTCACTGTGGAGTGAACGCTGATTGCCGGACGAAAGATGCCGGATTTCTCAGCAAAAATACATCAGGTTCAGAACATGTCATTTGAGGATCCATATTGGTAAAGAGTACAGGCAGTAACGGTGAATGATGTATACATTAAAGATAGAGATTTAAATAGTATATTCCGGGAAATAATTTTTAAAAAAAGCCCTAACTTATTTGGACTAATTATAAACAAGTCTTATTTTTACGGCAAGATTAAAAGAATGCGAACTACTTGTACTCAGCTTACGGAAATTTTTAAAACAGGACATGGTGCTGTCTATCAATGCAACAGGAACAATGTTTTAGTAATTGACTTCGCCGGCCAGCGCTGTTCTTTTAAAATTTGTCAGCTTTTTGATTTTACCAGGAAGGTAAACAATATCGATCTGGCTGCGATGATAGAAAATACCTCACGGCATGCCGATGTCGCTATTCTGATGCCTTATTATACTGAAAGGTGCTTCGTTCTCACTATACAGGAGGTGGTCGCACTTAAAGAGCTCCTTTGCGGTGCCAAAGCAATGATACAGCTAAACAGCATGATTAATGAGTGCTTATTGCAGTACGCCTGATTTAGATTAATTCTTTTTTGTTTTATAGTCAGACTTTTAGTGCATTTTCTTGTTAATTTTACTGAATAGTAAATATTAAATGAATTTGTATGAAAGATCTTTTGAGGCTACGCACTTCCCTTTCTGAAGAAATGGAAGCGCTTTTAAATGAACAGATAAAGATGGAAGCGTATTCGTCGGCCATTTATCTTTCAATGTCTTCGTGGTGTAATCAGAACGGATACGATAACAGTGCGCAGTATTTAGAAAAGCAGTCGGGTGAAGAGCGCGAGCATATGCTGAAGATATTCAGATATGTGAATGATATGGGAGGACGTGCTGTGTCGCCCGAAATAACCAACATTCCACAGGATTTTGAATCGTTCAGAGGGGTATTTGAGCAGGCCCTTCAACAGGAAATTAACGTCACAGCCAGTTTCAACCGGATGGCAGACCGTTGCCTGAAAGTAAAGGATTTTATGACTCTCCAGTTCCTGCAGTGGTTTTTGAATGAGCAGCGTGAAGAAGAATATGTTGCCAGAAGAATACTGGAGCTCTTTGATGTGATCGGAGAAGAAGGAACCGGCAGATGGCAAATCGATAAACACATTCCCGGAGTAAGTTATTCTGAGTAATTTAAATTTTTGGCATGATGTTTAATGTATTCCATATAGAATTAAATTAATTTGACCATTATGGATATGAAAAACAAATCAACAATTGCAGGAGTTGTGCTGGCCGGGCTGGCAACAGGAGCTGCAGCATGGTATCTTTTTGGTACTTCCAATGGAAAAGAAGTATGCAGCAAATTGATGAGCTCGGTAAAGGACCTGAGTGATTCTGTTGCAGAAAAAGCAAACGGAACCATCGACCATCTCTCTAACCGGATTAACAATGTATCTGACAGAGTAATGGCATAATTAGCATAAAAATATTTATTTTTGAGGCCCGTTAAGGGCCTTTTTTGTGCTCCCAGGGGTGATTTTTAGTGATATAATTTTTGAATGATCGTTTCTCTGACTATAGTGCGGTATCCTAAGATTTATATTCCGGTTGCGGTACTTGCTATGGCTTTACATCGTATTCCTCTCTTGTTTAACGGTAAATGCTCCTTTTGGAAGCTGCTCGGTTCTGGATACGGGGGGACTTTTTCTCTGCGGCCGGATCTGCAGCAATGGGGGCTGTTCGCCGTATGGAATTCAAGGGGCGATTTCGATTCCTTTTATCGCAGGTCGTTTATAAAGAAATGGTGGAGTACTTTTGGGAGCAGTAGCTGGACTATTCTTTGTACACCCCTGTCAGGGCATGGGAAATGGGACGGTAAAGAACCCTTTGTATTTGATGATGATTTAAAGGATTACAAGGGTAAGGTAGCTGTACTGACTAGAGCTACTATCAGGCCTTCCCGTCTAAAGAACTTTTGGAAAAATGTTGACGGAGTGTCACGCATAATGAAAAGTTCACCCGGGTACGTGATGTCTGTTGGGATTGGAGAAGCTCCTCTATATAAACAGGCAACTTTCTCCTTATGGGACTCGGAGGAAGCCATGAAGCAATTCGCTTATTCTTCAAAAGAACACAGGGATGTTATCAGGAAGACCAGAGAGGAAAATTGGTATAGCGAAGAGCTGTTTGCCAGGTTTAAGCCGGTAGAAATTTATGAGTTACCTGCAAAGAATAATAATAATATATAGCCCTTAATCATTCACAAAAATAAATTTTCTCTTATGCGTATTGTTGCTGAATTGCCAAGGCCGGATTGTAAGATCACAATTTTCTCTTTGAATATGAAGTATCTTGTGAAGTTTGAAAAAGGTGTGTTTGAACAAACCTACAAGATTTCTGAACTTGAAATTACCGGAGGAGTTAATGGGGTATTTAAAGTACTTGACGAGGCATTTATCTCTGAAGTTGTAAAGAGGTTTGATGATATGAAAGCTGATTTTTCTGCAGCCTGGCAGCGAAATGAAGTATAGCTAAAATATACATATATCTACTCAATATGCTCGTAAATAGTTAGTTATGTTAATTGGCAGAATGTTGTTTTGTGATATAATCAGTGCTTAACGGTTTTCCTAATTTTTTTATTTGAATATTCGGTTTACTTTGATAGTTTATTCTTCTAGTCATCAATTATTTATAGTTTCAAAATATTGATTTCCAAATATTATTTGGTTTGCCTTTCCTCTCTACTGTTTAGCTGAAACATACTTCGAAAGACTGCTTTTAATGGGTGATAGATAGGATGTGCCGAACAGGTTTAAATGGATCAGCAAGGGATATAAATTCCA
>JBQGEO010000268.1:0-2739 GCA_052039655.1 Pararcticibacter sp. | reverse complement strand
AAATTCGACAAGCGGAAAAAGACATATAAAGCAATAGAAAAAAGTGGGGTCGTTTTTGAATCTGCGACCAACTATGAAAATAAAGTTCCTGCCTGGATAGAAGACTTCGTGAGAGAAAAGGCTTACCGGATTAATCCGCGGGCTTCTGCCCTCATTGCTGAATATCTTGGTAATGACTTATCGAAGGTTTCCAACGAACTGGAGAAGCTGATGCTGAACATTCAGAAAGGGAATGAAATCTCTGTTGAAGATGTTCAGAATAATATCGGGATTAGCAAGGAATATAATGTATTCGAGCTTCAGGATGCGCTCGCTAAGCGTAATGTTATAAAGGCGAATCAGATCATCGGTTATTTTGGTTCAAACCCTAAAGCTAATCCCATTCAACTGGTTCTTGGTGCGCTGAATACCTGGTTTACAAAGATCCTGAAATACCATTATATTGCGGATAAAACTCCGCAGAACCTGGCAAAAGAATTGGGAGTAAACCCGTTCTTTGTGAAGGATTATGACCAGGCTGCAAAAAGTTTCAACATTTCTAAAACCTTCGAAATAATCAGTTACCTCAGAGAGTATGACCTGAAGACCAAAGGGGTCGAATCAACGGGGAACACCAATGATGCCGACCTTCTGAAAGAACTGGTATTTAAGATACTGCACTGACAGTCTTTAATTATACGGCATAGGATGCTGACGCCCCCGGGATGTTTTTCCGGCCAGTTATAAACTGTCTGTTGGCTTTTCCGGATACTTCTATTTTAACTCACCGGTACAAACTTTAGTCTTTCTCCCATTTTCTGTTCAAAGAACTGCCCTTTATCATATGCCAGATGACCGGAGACAATGGTATGAGTGATGGTTGAATTAAAGCTGTAACCTTCAAAAGGGCTCCATCCGCATTTTGAAAGGATGTTAGATCTTTCAACGGCAGAGCTGCTGTTCAGATCAGCCAGAACGAGATCTGCGAAATAACCTTCCCGTATAAAACCACGGTCCTGGATCCGGAAGCAGATTGCCGGGTTATGAGCCATCTTTTCTGCAATTTTCTCCAGGCTGATTTTTTCCTGGTGATAAAATTGAAGCATGGCCGGAAGAGCGTGCTGCACGAGCGGTCCCCCGGAAGGCGCTTTTATATAGGGCTGAGACTTTTCTTCAATCGTATGCGGCGCATGGTCTGTCGCTATCACGTCGATTTTCCCGTCGAGTACAGCCTGAAATATACCATCGCGGTCTTCGGCCGTTTTAACCGCCGGGTTCCATTTTATCCAGTTTCCTTTTTCCGCGTAATCTTCATCAGAAAACCACAGGTGATGAATACAGGCCTCCGCGGTAATTCTTTTGTCTGCGAGATTGACTGTATTAGAAAAAAGGTCTGTTTCTTTTGCCGTTGAAATGTGGAGGATATGCAAACGGGTATTATAACGTTTTGCCAGCTCTACGGCGAACGATGAGGATTTGTAGCAAGCTTCCGTATTTCTTATTAAAGGGTGCATGAATGGCTCCAGGTTGTCGCCGTATTGGTTTTTGAAAGCTTCCATATTGGCTCTGATGGTTGCCTCATCTTCACAATGCGTGGCAATGAGCATAGGAGCTTTCGCAAAAATTTCCTCCAGCGTTCTTTCGTTGTCAACCAGCATATTGCCGGTTGACGATCCCATGAATATTTTAATTCCGCAAACATCTTCGGGATTGGTTTTAAGCACTTCTTCCAGGTTATCATTGGTTGCGCCAATGAAGAAGGAATAGTTGGCCAGCGATCGCTGAGCTGCAATAGCATACTTCTGTTCCAGCAAATCCCGGGTAACAGTGTTGGGTACAGTATTGGGCATTTCCATGAAGGATGTGATTCCTCCCGCTACGGCTGCCCGGCTTTCTGTGTAGATTTCGGCTTTATGGGTGAGTCCCGGTTCACGGAAATGTACCTGGTCGTCGATGCAGCCGGGGAACAGATACTTACCTTCAGCATTAATTTCCTTATCAGCGCTAACGCCGATTTGAGGAGCTATGCGATCAATACGTCCGTCTTTGATCAATACGTCGGATTCAAAAATACGGCCTTCATTTACTACCGTTGCTGCTTTTATAAGAATGGAAGACATACCAGTTAAATTGTGCGAATTTAATGATTTATCATCATTGTGTCTTTTCTTTTCGTGAAGTAACTCCCCGGGGTGCTATTGTGTTATTATTGTAGTGGTTAGCTTTCAAACTTTAAATTTAACAGGATGAAAATCGATCTGAGTAATAAGACGGCTTTGGTGACAGGCGGTAGTAAGGGAATAGGGAAAGGGATAGCCAAAGCTCTTTCCGAAGCAGGTGCACTTGTGTTCATCTGCTCCAGGGACCTCGACGAAATGGAAAAAACAATTGGCGAGATATCTGCTGAAACGGGAAATAAACTAAAGGCAGTTCAGGCTGATGTTACCAGTCAGGAAGATATCGACAACCTGATCGAAACAATAACTTCTCATTCCGGCGGTATAGATATCCTGGTGAACAACGTCGGAGGGGGTGGCGGCGGCAAGGAGAACGTGCTGGAGGAGACGCTGGATGAGATCCAGTGGGCCTATACCTTCAATCTCTTCCACGTCATGCGCCTGATCCAGCTTGCCGCACCGCACATGCAGCAGGCTGGTCAGGGCTCGATCGTAAACATCAGCTCCATGGCGAGCATCACGACCCAGAAGCACAGCTTCCTCTACGGCAGCGCCAAGGCGGCGCTCAACCAGATGAGCAAGT
>JBQGEO010000267.1:0-1841 GCA_052039655.1 Pararcticibacter sp. | reverse complement strand
CAATCCAGAGATGCTGGGTCTTGGGCTGGGAGAGTTCCCGTCGTATTCTTCCGACGAAAACTTCGTCTTTACCTTCTGAATAGAGGGGCATCGGGTATTCATTGTTTTTTACATTATCCATAACAACAACGCCCGGAGTTTCGGATAAGATTTTTCTTACTTCATCCAGATCGAATTCGTTTTCAAACTCGATGTTCACACTTTCCGAATGGCCTCCCTGCACCGGTACTCTTACCGCGGTTGCCGTAAGATTGAAGGTGTCGTCCCCCAGAATTTTCTTAGGTTCTTTCATCAGTTTGATCTCTTCTTTGGTGTAGTCGTCGTCTGAAAAAACATCGCAGTGAGGAAGTGCGTTTTTAAAGATCTGGTAAGGATAAACTTTTGCAATGGTTTCATCACCGCTGATCTCAGAATTCAGCTGATCTACAGCCGCTTTTCCGGTACCGGTTACCGACTGGTAGGTAGAAACGATTACTCTTTTCAGATCATATTTTTTGTTTAAAGGGCCCAAAACCATCACCAGCTGAATGGTAGAGCAGTTTGGGTTGGCGATGATCTTATCTTCTTTTGTCAGTACATCAGCATTGATTTCCGGAACGACCAGTTTTTTATCGGGATCCATTCTCCATGCGGAAGAATTGTCGATCACGGTAGTTCCCGCCTCTGCGAACAGGGGAGCAAATTCCAGTGAAGTGGCACCTCCGGCAGAGAAGATAGCGATATCAGGTTTGGCAGCTATAGCGTCTTTCATGCTTACAATCGTAAATTCTTCCTGTTTATACTTCACCTTCTTACCAACAGATTTTTCGGAGGCTACCGGGATTAATTCTGTGACAGGGAAGTTTCTCTCCTCGAGAACTTTAAGCATAACTTGTCCAACCATTCCTGTTGAACCTACTACAGCTACTTTCATTGATTTAATTAAAAATTGTTTATGTTAATATATTTATGCCCCGAAGACTCTGGCCCACGGGAACGCGAATGCGAATAAACCTGTTGCGATTAAACCCATAATCACCACGCCTAAAGAAATGGTAGGATTGGTTTTTACTTTTTTGTTGATGATCGTCATCAGAACGGCGGCGATCAGCATAGAAAAAGGATGCTCTACATACTGGAATCTTGAATATGAATCGCTCATTAAGGTTCCTGCGGATAAAGCGGCCTTTACTCCTGGCGATACAAGCAATAAAGCAAGACCTGCCAGGAACTGAACATGGAAAAAGATCATTGTGAAAAGTGTTGTTTTCTTAAGGAAATTATTCACTTTTCCGCTGTAACCGAACATGGTTGCTAAAAGTGCAATAACAAATAAGGTTACTAAAAGTATTTCCAGATATCCGAATCCTTTGTGAGCATTAAGCAAAATGTTGTAAAAGTCCATAGTCTATTTTTTCTTGTTTTCTAGTGGCAAAGATAACAAAAAATCCCGGCGAAAAGCCGGGATTGATATTTATAAAATCTAATGTTTATTAGAAGTTGAAAGAAAGGTTGGCTGCCCAAGTTCTTCCGAATCCGAATAGTACTCTATTAGATGGGTCAATACCTTTATAAAGAGTAGACTGATAAGCTTCGTATTGAGCTGCTGTTGTAAATTGATCAGCAGTCTTTGTAAATACATTCGTTGAAGCGTCAGAATATAAGTAGTATCAAACAAATTGTATACATTAGCCCCAATTGTAAAATACTGATTGTTGTCTCTTAGTCTGATTTTGTAAGATACCCCAACATCGAACAAATTAAAGTCTGGTAACTTCATTACACCTTTCTGTTGTGCAGCTTCGTTTGAGAATGTTGCAATGTCAATTGAAGAGTAAAGTTTACCTACGTATCTCCAAGTA
>JBQGEO010000266.1:0-10505 GCA_052039655.1 Pararcticibacter sp. | reverse complement strand
TTCATCTTATCATGAAATACGAAAGGGCCCACTTCAATTTCTTCCATCTGCCGGATGGGGAAGTACAGGATAACTGCCTTTTTGATCCATTCGTTGACGTGCCATCCGCCTGCAACCGGTTCTGCTACTCTCAATTCGCCTTTATCGAGCATTACGATAACGGTTTCAATAGCATTAGCATATTCGCTAAAGTTAAGCAGGTTGCGGTCTGCCCATGCTTCTTCAATTTGTTTTTGTAGTTGAGCAATCATGTATTTTAATTTTTAGCAAAATAAAGCTTTTTGTTGTATTGTTGGTTTTACAAAATTATTGAATTCCCATTTTGTTGAATGAGGTTGCTTTTATTTGTTAATTTGTTGTATTGTTTTGGATATTTAAGAATATACAGGAAAAGAGGAATGGCAGAAAAAGAAAAATTAAGGATCGATAAGTATTTATGGGCAATAAGGGTATTTAAAACGCGTACCCTGGCGACTGACGCATGTAAAGCCGGGCGCGTAAAATTAAACGGCCAGAACGTGAAGCCTTCGTATGAGGTAAAAGTAGGAGAGACATATCATGTGTCGAAGGGAATAGAACGCAAGCAACTTAAAGTAACGGGACTTTCTTACAACCGGACAGATGCTAAAACCGCAGTAACGTTTTATGAAGACATTACGCCCGAAGAAGATACAGCCCGTTACAAGTCAGCATTTCATTCGCCGGGTCTTACCCGGGATCGCGGTACCGGGCGTCCTACAAAGAAAGACAGGCGGGAGATCGATGATCTTCTTGACAACGAACCCGGGGGATTTTGGAACGACGAAGAAGATTAACTACTAATACGGGATCTTATCCTCAGACGCTCCCCATCTTTTGAATACTTCGAGAGCTTCGTTGTGCAGGATCTGAGTTGAAGGAAGACTTCTTTCCTGCATAGAGAGGTTCAATTCGCTATAGATGAATTTATCGTCGAACCCAATATTTTCCGCATCAAAGCGGGTATTTGCATAATACACTGCAGATATCCTTGCCCAGTAGATCGCCCCAAGACACATAGGACAAGGCTCGCAACTTGTGTAGATGATGCAGCCACTGAGGTCAAATGAATTCAGCTCTTTTGCCGCGAGTCTTATGGCGGCTATTTCAGCGTGGGCTGTCGGATCGTTGGAAGATGTGACCATGTTGGAGCTCTTTGCGATAATCCTGCCATCTTTAACTATCACAGCTCCAAAGGGACCTCCACCGCCTTTCTCTACATTTTTCCGGGACAGGGAAATGGCAATTCTCATAAAATCTTCATGTGTCATATGTCAGCATTTTATTGATCATCCAGCTAACGGCTTTTAGTAAGCGGATTAAGGGCTGGTATGATCCTCAGGTAATAAAAAAAGGTCGCAGTGTTCTGCAACCTCTTCTGTGTGAAATCCGGATCTTAATTATCTTAAGATCACAAATATGATGTTAATCAGTTCTATTTCTTTGCTTTGCTATAGGCCTCATTAAGGCCTTTTACTACATCATTTGTAACATCAAGGCTCTCGTCCGCAAAAAGAAGCGAAGGGTTGCTTTTAGAGTACGTAAGTACCATTTTATATCCTTTTTCCTTTGCATAGGTTTTTAGAAATTCTGCGACCTTGTCGTAAAGTCTTTCATTCTCTGAAGCTGACTCATTTGCGAGAGCAGAACTTGCGTTCTGATTAAACGCAGCGAGCTCCTGTTGTTTACGGGCAAGCCTTTGCTCGGTGGAAGCGCGTTCATCGGCACTCATATCCTTGGCTTTTTGCTGGTAATCTGCAACTTCTCTCTGGAAAGCGTTTCCCTTGCTGGTAAGATCCTGCTGAGCCTTTTTAGATTTCGATTCGAGCTTGGATTTAATTTCTTTAAAGTAGTCGTAATTGTTGACAAGTGAGTCGGAATTGACGAAAACAATCTTCTCCTGTCCTGCTGAAGCAGAAGCTGCGGCGGGGGCAGAACCTGATGCCGAAGGAGTTTTTGTTTGTTCCTTGTTACCGCAGGAAGCTATTACTGTTGCTATTGCCAGTCCTGCACTGATTTTCGAAATTGTTTTGAACGATATCTTCATTTAAATAATTATTCGTGGATACAAAATTTACGCAAATATACTCTTTCGTGCGGAGTATTCAATATGTATGCCAGACTAAGAAAATATACCTTCGATAGCCGTTTCCTGCGATATGTAGAGAAAAGGTAAAATCGCACATTAGCAGGGGTTTTTCTCCAGGAAATGCGGGAAATCCGGCCAAAAATCGCTATCTTTGAAGCTATGCTTTTTAATTTAATATGAGCGAAGAAACAAAAAATAAAAATAGTTATTCGGCGGAAAACATACAGGTTCTTGAAGGTCTGGAAGCAGTTCGGAAACGCCCTGCGATGTACATTGGTGATGTTGGGGTTAAAGGATTGCACCATCTTGTATACGAGGTGGTTGATAACTCCATAGATGAGGCTCTTGCCGGCTATTGTACCGACATAAAGGTTACTATTCATACAGATAATTCAATTACCGTAGAGGATAACGGTCGGGGTATTCCCACAGGAATCCATCCAAAGGAAAAGAAGTCGGCGCTTGAAGTCGTTATGACGGTACTCCATGCTGGCGGTAAGTTCGACAAAGACACGTATAAGGTGTCTGGCGGGTTACACGGTGTAGGGGTTTCGTGTGTGAATGCGCTTTCTGTGCATTTAACGACTGTTGTACACCGAGAAGGAAAAATCTTTACCCAGGAGTATGAGCGGGGGAAACCTCTGTTCGATGTAAAGGTGATTGGTGAAACCGGCCGTACCGGAACCATTCAAACTTTTTTACCTGATCCTGAGATTTTCCAGCTCAGCAGGGAATATAAATATGATACCCTTGCAAACCGGCTTCGTGAGCTTGCTTTCCTTAACAAGGGAATCAGGCTGAGCCTTACTGATGAGCGGGAAATTCTTGAGAACGGGGGATACCTGCAGGAAGAGTTTTACTCGGAAGGTGGATTGAAAGAGTTTGTAAAGTATCTTGATGGTACACGTACACCTCTTATTCCTGAACCTATATATGTTGAAGGAACGAAGCAGGGGGTGCCTGTAGAACTTGCTCTTCAGTATAATGAAACCTATTCGGAAAATGTTCATTCTTATGTGAATAACATTAATACTATTGAAGGAGGAACTCATGTTTCTGGTTTCAGAAGAGGACTCACCCGGACATTAAAGGCGTATGCTGAGAAAGAAGGCTTGCTGAAGAATATTAAAGTGGAGATTTCCGGAGATGACTTCCGGGAAGGTTTAACCGCGGTTATCTCAGTAAAGGTTGCCGAGCCTCAGTTTGAGGGTCAAACGAAAACTAAGCTCGGTAATAATGAAGTTATCGGAGCTGTTGACGTTGCTGTTGGCGAAATTCTGGGGAATTACCTCGAAGAGAATCCAAAAGAAGCGAGGCTTATTGTCAGCAAAGTTGTTCTGGCAGCGACAGCCAGGGCTGCTGCGAGGAAAGCCCGTGAGATGGTGCAGCGTAAAACAGTGATGGGAGGATCAGGATTGCCAGGTAAACTTGCAGACTGTTCTGACAAGGATCCCGAAAACTGTGAGCTGTTCCTGGTCGAGGGAGATTCGGCAGGCGGTACCGCTAAGCAAGGACGTAATCGCCATTTTCAGGCTATTCTTCCATTGAGAGGAAAGATCCTTAATGTGGAGAAGGCGATGGAACACAAGATTTATGAGAACGACGAAATAAAGAACATCTTCACTGCTCTTGGTGTCAGTATTGGTACCGCTGATGATGCGAAAGCACTGAACCTGGAAAAGCTTCGTTATCATAAAGTAGTGATCATGACGGATGCCGATGTGGATGGTTCTCACATCACCACGCTTATCCTGACTTTCTTCTTCCGCTATATGAAGGAACTTATTGAGTATGGGTATGTGTATATTGCTTCACCTCCCTTATATCTGGTGAAAAAAGGCAAAGAGCAGATTTATGCATGGAACGATGAACAACGGGATGCTGCTGTTCAGAAACTCAAAGGAGCAGGAAAGGAAGACAGCGTTAATATTCAGCGTTATAAAGGATTAGGTGAGATGAATGCAGAGCAGCTCTGGGATACTACAATGAATCCTGATACAAGGTTGATGAGAAGAGCAACTATTGAAAATGCGGCGCAGTGTGATCATATCTTTTCAATGCTTATGGGAGATGAAGTGGCGCCAAGACGTGACTTTATTGAACGTAATGCCAAATACGCCAGAATCGATGCGTAAAATATATTTAATCAACAGGTCGGGAACTATTTTCCTGGCTTGTTGATTAATCCTCCTTTAATCTTGAAAAGCATCAGACCCGCAATAGATGCTGCTTTTTGTTTTATCAAAACTGCATACGTTCCTTCAAAACTTTCATTTACAGTCTCGTCGAATAGTTCTTTCCAGCGTTCGAAATGTTTTTCTTCCAGGGGATAGGTTTTGTTGAGCTTAAAATGAACCTCCATTGGATTTCCTTTAAATCCTTTTTCCCCGAAAAGCACTGTCTCCCAAAAATCATACATCTTAGGAAGGTGAGTGGTCCAGTCAACTCTGGCAATATCTTCAAAAATATGTCCGATCAGCGTATCGTGCCTTACTTTTAGATAAAAAGAGTCTACAAGGATTTGAATATCTTTCCTGGATTCGATGTCTCTTTTCATTGCCTGTAAATATTAATATGGGGTTGGCGATGCAATCTAGTAAAGCACAACTTACATGCAGAAAGAAAGTTTCTGCTCTGCATAGTTTATAATTGCGGAGTATTTCATCAGGATATCTCCACCGATCACTCCAATAACTGGGGTGAATTCGAGTTTCTCATAAGCGGTATTGATCGAAGAAAGATCCAGAACAGCAACTTCGAAATTGTGTATTAAAAGGTCACCGATGGCTAATTCAGGGATTAGCAGGGTATAGCTTTCCATTGTGTTTGTCCCCAATCCCGTGGATAGCTTGTCGGTCAGAAGGAGCTTTTCTGCATCTGTAAATGTTGCTATTGTGTTCTTGTCAAACACGGTTCGGGAGGCCCCCGTATCAACAACGGCTTTAAAAAGCTTATTAAAAACGACGACTTCCACCAAAGGATGGAAGCCGTCGTCGTGCAGATTTAAAATCTCTAAAGATATTTCTATCATTCTTTACTTTATTCCCGAACAGATTATGCTTTACGCCAGCTCTAAAACATTATTCATGCTGCGCACAGCTTCTGCACTTTTAGCGAATGCCTGCTGTTCTTCGTCACTAAGCTTAATGTCAACAATTTTTTCCCATCCGTTTTTGCCGATCACAACCGGAACACCGATAGCGATATCACTCTGGCCATATTCGCCGTCAAGGGCAACGCAGCATGGAACGAGTTTCTTTTCGTCTCTCAGGATACTTTCAACCAGCATTGCGGTACCTGCGCCAGGTGCATACCATGCAGAAGTTCCGATGAGTTTGGTAAGAGTTGCACCTCCAACCATTGTAGCTGCTACAATTTCATCCTGTTTTTCTTTACTGAGGAATTGAGTAACGGGAACGCTATTCCATGTTGCATGATTGATTAAAGGGATCATGGTTGTGTCGCCATGTCCTCCGATTACAACAGCGTTAAGGTCGGCAGGAGAGCAGCCAAGAGCCTGACTCAGGTAATACTTAAAGCGGGATGAATCAAGTGCTCCTCCCATACCGATAATACGGTTCTTAGGCAAGCCGGAAGTTTTAAGTGTAAGGTAAGTCATCGTATCCATTGGATTTGATACAACGACAATGATCGTTTCTGGTGAATATTTTAAAATGTTCTCAGTAACCGACTGAACAATACCTGCATTTGTTCCAATTAATTCCTCGCGGGTCATGCCGGGCTTTCTAGGAAGGCCAGATGTAATAACCACTACATCAGAACCAGCAGTGCTTTCGTAATCGTTGGTAACACCTTTTACTTTCGTGTCGAAACCAAGAAGTGCAGAAGTTTGCATCATATCGATAGCTTTGCCTTCTGCAAAACCTTCCCTGATATCCAATAAAACAAGTTCCTGAGCTAATTCTTTTCTTGCGATATTATCTGCGCAGGTTGCACCAACGGCTCCTGCACCAACTACTGTAACTTTCATTTATTTGTATGGTTTAAATATGTTTATTAAATGCGCGCAATATAGAAAAAAGCCCGTATTAATAAAATTCTTTTTCCAATTGTAACGTTCTGAAAACCTGTTACGTCTTGGACTACAGCACATTTTGCAGAAAGCGGATACTATGTCGTTGTTGTTGGATATATCAGGTTTTGAAGCTCTTTTTCAGGTGCATTATCAACCCTTATGTGCCACTGCTTATCGAATCGTTCAGGATAAAGCTATTGCAGAAGGTATAGTGCAGAATGTGTTCCGTAAAGTGTGGGAGCGGAGGGATTTATTAAAGGTGGCTATTCCGCTGAAGGCCTATCTTACCCAGACTACTATCAATCATTCTATCTACTACACCAGGAAATATGGAGATAGTTTAAAGGGGGATAAACAATGGGGGCCGGAAGCAGAAGCAGACATTAAGTTTACAGCACACCTGATGGCTCTGAAAGAAGTTGGTAGTCAGATTGATGTAGCTGTTAAATCGCTTCCTGATGTCTGCCGGATGATCTTTATCCTAAGCAGGTATGAGCAGCTAAGTTATAATGAGATTGCTGCCTGTCTTAATATTTCAGTAAAGGTTGTGGAGAATCAGATGGCTAAGGCTTTGGAGCATCTCAGGAAATATCTTTTAATTACCCTTTTCCTGATTATTTGCAATTTTCTTTTAACGACGATAGGGGTATGAAGGGAGCTTGATGTCTTATTACTAAACGACACACAATGGAAGAGCAGATTTTAGATGCCGCAATTCAAAAATGTATGGATGAAGAAACTTCAGTAATGGATTTATTTGAAGTGCTTGATCTTGCACAGCTGGTTATTGCCTGAGTATGGTGGATGGGAAGTACTGGAACTTAATGAGCAGATACCTGTCTAATGAGTTATCGTTGCAGGAGACTGAAGAGCTACTGGAGTGGCTGGATGAAGATCCGGTACGTACAAGTCTGCTCAGGGAACTTCAGGACACATGGGATAAGACTAGAGACTATCCTGTAAATTTCAAAGTTGATACCCGGGCTGCATGGCAGAATCTCAAAAGCAATTTTAAGCCAGAAGAAAGGGAGAAAAAAGTGAGTCTCCTAACGCCTTTAAGACTTGCAGGAATAATAGCTTCAGCACTTATTATTCTTTTTTCGGGTATAAGCGCATATCATTATTATCGTAAAACTCACAATAAACTTTTCACAGCAGAGACTCCTCCGGGGGAGCACCGGCAAATCGTACTCCCGGATGGAAGTAAGGTTTGGCTTAACTCAAGTAGTAGTATCAGCTATGCTGAAAACTTCAGCGATGGAGACCTCCGCAAAGTCACTTTGAAAGGGGAGGGCTTTTTTGATGTCACTCTAAATGTTGAAAGACCGTTTTGTGTACAAGCAGGAAAAACTGTGATACGTGTTTCGGAGGCCTTATTTAATTTAAGGCAGGACCAGGCGGGCAGTGTCAAAGTTTCGGTGCTGGCAGGTAAAGTATCTATTCTGCCAGAAGGAAGCCCTGGTCATGAGCTTGTTCTGCAGGCCGGCGAAGAGAGGCTGATCTCAAAAGAAAGTCATGCGGGGAAAAGTTCGCTTTGAAAATGACAGCTTTCTTTTCCGGAAGACAGGTGAGCTTTCTTTAATCCTACATCTCTCAGTCGGGTTATCAGAACAAGGACTCATACTCTGCCAGGTTTAAAATAAAAGCCACTGGTTACTCAGCCGTCAGGTCACAGTCTCGTTTAACCAGGAGCCACTCAGAAGGGTATCAATACTCCATTTTCGGGTAGTAAGTAATAAGTAGTAAAGTTCTAAGTAATAAGTTTCGGAGATCTGGTTCTTAGTATTGCGACCGATACATTACTTACTACTTAAAACTTCTTACTTACAACTCTAGAATGGATATCCTATAGCAAGGTTAAATACCAGATTGTCTTTTCTCCATGATTTGCTTCCAAAATTGATGTCGTCAATAACCCAGCGTTCTCCCTCGGGAAGCCATGGCTTACGTAAGGGGAATGCAAGGTCAAGCCTTAATACCAGTATAGAGGCATCAATACGCACACCTGCGCCTGCACCCACAGCCAATTCTTTCATGAAGTCTTTAGTGAATTTCGCACCAAATCTTCTGCCTTCGGTACTCTGAGGATTGTCTTCGTCAATATCTTCTCTGAGAAGCCAGACATTACCGGCATCAACAAACAGGGCACCCCGGACTATACTGAACAGCTTAGGGCGGTACTCTGTATTGAATTCAAGCTTGATGTCTCCTGATTGGTCAGCCGCTATGTAATTGTCATCGTCATCATCCAGCCGGACATCTCTGTATGTCCCGGGCCCAAGTGTCCTGGCACGGAAGGCCCGTAAACTATTTGTTCCTCCGATAAAAAACTGTTTCACATAAGGCAATGAGCGGGAATTCCCGTAAGCATGGCCGTACCCGAGGATCACCCGGTTTGCCCATTGAGACACAGTTCCCAGTTTGCGGTAATACCTGAAATCCAGCTCTGTCCTGACATATTGGGAATATTGTGCTCCAAACAGCTTTTTCCTGTTACCCATCTCTGCACCCTGTATAATACCCAGCAGATTTCCCGAAAGGTCAAGATTCCCATTGAAGTACCATGTATTGGTTTTGTAAGACTTTTGCGTATTGGTATAATTAAAATTGTAGATGGGGCCAAATGTAAATTGTTTGTCGATTGCCAGCTTGTACGACCTGATAGAGTCTGCTAAGACTTTGTATTGGTCCGTCACCTTTGAGGGTTGTACATAGTTCACTCCAAGAACTGTTAACTGATGTTCTTTTTCGATACTTTCCTTCCATATGTAACCAAAGGACGTACGGAAAGACCTCAGGGTGTAGCTGTTTTGTCTGTCAAGGAAGTCGTATCCAAGGGTAATACGGGTCCGGGGGATAAATGCGCTGGTTGAGTTGATTTTAAAAGGACTTATAAATCTGGGGATATTCAGCGATGCTTCTGCGCCGTACCGGAAAATATTATTCCCGCTGTTATTACCTGAAAACTGGACATCAGTTCCTATATAAGCAGAAACTGTAAGTAATTCTGCTCCTCTGAATGCGTTTCTGTTTCTCCAGCTCAGGGTGAATTCAGAACCGGTAAAGTTTGCTGAATTTGTTCTGCCCGTTATTTCTGCGCGGATTGATTTCTTGGGGTAGGGGCTTAGATAGTAATATGAGTCAAGCATCGCCTTTCCCGTATCTGGTTCATCAAACCTGTTTTTTACAAATTTAAATGTACCCAGGCTGGAAAGCCTGCTCAGGGAAAGGTTATGATCGGTACGGTTATAAACATCTCCTTTATGGAAGAACATGGTGCGCTCAAATACCTGTGGCTTGAATGTATTTTTTCTGTCAATGACGTAGAAGTCTTTATACTTAACAGCATTTGGTGCTCTGCCTTTTAAAGTATCTACTGGCCTGAAATTAGGGTAGATATAGATATTATTTATCGTATAAATATCTTTCGCTTTTTCAGCAGTTGCTCCCTTTACGGTCATATAGAGATCTACTTTGTGTTGTGTGCCGCTGGTGCTGTCTACTTCAATAAGTAAATTTTCGGGACTGAAATAATAAAAACCCTGTTCTTTTAACCGGGTATCGATACGTTCGCGCTCTGATTTAATAACATCAAGGTTGTAACTGTCTCCTGTTTTTAACATTGACCTGGAAGCGGTAGCTGATACAGCCTTACCAAGATCCGAACTGTCAGTCATGAATTTCACACTACTGATCATATACTGCGGTCCTGTAGAGGCGTGATAGGTAAGAAATGCCTTTTTTCCTCTAATTGTGGTATCCGATGTGCTCATAGCCCTGAAAAAGCCTTGATTTTCAAGTCGGTTCACAACTAAATCACGATTATAATCAACTTTAACGGAACTAAAGAGAACCGGAGGTTCTCCCCATTTTTTGATCCATTTACGGGGACCACTTTTCGCATCCTTTGTAATATTGTAGATCCACAGTTTGGGCCTTAAGCCCAAAATCGAACTATTAGGTTTAGGTCTCAGCAAGCTTGTAAGATCAGCCTCCAACGCCTTTCTTTGTTTTTTCTTAACGTCCTTGTTGTCAATTTTAACTTTTCCGCCTGTATACAGGTAATCACGCTCTGGTACGTTCTTAGTAACGTTACAGGAGCTTAAAAGTGCAAATGAAAATAAAAAGCAGGCTATATATCTCTTAATCATTCTCCTTAGTTGTTTCTTTAGCAGATTTTTGTAACCGCCGGCGTCTCTTATCTTCGTCAGCCCTGGATCTGAATATCTCTTTAAACTTGTTGTAGTCCATTGTTACAACAAAGCCCACCCCCGTTTCAATGACCTGACCCTGTAAAGCAACCTGATATTCGTTTTTCTGGTAAGCTCTTAAAAGGTATCTGCCATTCTTCGAAAGCTGATA
>JBQGEO010000265.1:0-2545 GCA_052039655.1 Pararcticibacter sp. | reverse complement strand
CCCTGGCCATGTGAAAACCGGGATTTTGTTGCACACTTAACGGTGGCACAGGATCCCCGGACCAAAGTGGTCACAGTTGACGGACCCGCTGTTCCCGGTTATGTTCCTGTGAAACATGGGATTGTCAGAATCGGCCATTCGAAGGGGAGATGGATATTGTCGCCGGTGGGGAATAAGGTAAAAGTTGAATATACCTTGCAGGTTGATCCGGGCGGAGCAATTCCGGCCTGGCTGGTTAACATGTTCGCTGCACAGGGGCCGCTGGAGAGTTTCAGAAAGCTGAAGGTCCAGTTAACAAAGCCCGCTTTTCAGGGTGCAAAGCTCTCGTATATTCAAAACTGAACACAGAAGTTAAGCTTTCTGCTTTTATAGGCTTAGAGGGTTTTATTCAGCCTGGACTTATCCGGATTGTTTCCCGAATGAGATGCGTGCGGTGACGCTATTTCATCGACGTGTGGCCTGAAAAATGTCGAAGGATGGACGATCAAAAGTGTTCCGGAAGTATTTGGGCTTCGCCGCCATTCGAAGGTCAACCCGGTCTGAATTAGCAGGCATTTTTCTATAGACCAGGAGGCAGACATATTCGGGATCTGTTTGGGGCTGCTTTGAGCCTGGTTCGTCTTTTTACGCAGAATTCTGCCGGATTTCTCCGGGACTTCTCCGGGATCTCTCCGTAAAATCAGGGAGAAACCCCGGAGAAATCCCGGAGAAAACTGCGTGCCGACCCAAGGAAGCCTGCCAGCAATTCCCAACAAGTTCGGATGCAGAGGCGAACAAGGGCTACAAGCCAAAGCAGAAAAAGGACATTTTATCTTGAGATCGGAAAGATACCAAAATTCAGGTTGTACAAAAAGGCAGGACCTTGCCATACCTCTTCCTTTGGTTTGTCTGAGCTCGGGGAAAACTTTGGGATTCGTGTGTGGTTGGTGGTTGTGTGCTGACTAAGGTAAAGGTTAAAAGGAAATTATCCAAAATCTTTTTTATTTGATTTTTATCTGCTAACAGGAACCGGGACTTTGTTATATTCGGGGTGTTTACTCAAAAATTATTAAATGGACTTAAAAGCATACCTGGACTATTTTCAACAAGTACTGGCAGATGAAGATCCTAAAGCTCCGTATGACAACAAAGATTATATGGAGTATACAAAACTAAACTGGGTCCGGATGAACCGCTGGTTTAAGACCGGTGAGTTGAGTGCCCCTATAATAACTGCGGCTGGTAATATCACTGAACCTCAAAAATGGATAGTTATTACTGAACCATGGTGTGGTGATGCAGCCCATATTGTTCCGTTCATTCAAAAGATCTCTGAACTTAACCCTCTTGTAAGCATAGATTATGAACTGAGAGATTCTGAGCCTCTTCGTATAAATCATTATCTTACTAATGGCGGCAAGTCGATCCCTAAATTAATTATCCGGGATGAGAGCGGAAAAGATCTGGGAGTATGGGGACCAAGACCCGCTCCGTGCCAGGAACTTTACCGGAAGTTGATAGCGGAAAAGGCTGATTTTGAAACGCTGAAAGTCGAATTGCAAAAATGGTATAACAAAGATCAGGGAACGGAGATCCAGAAAGAACTGACTGCTTTGATACAGGGTGCCGAAGATGCAGTGCAAGAGTAGAGGATGCAGTTTACCGAGGAACAAATAATCAAGCTGGCTCCTGATGTTTTATTTGTTTTTCTGATATTCTTCGTTTAAATTCGCTATTGGCTGATTTTTCTTATCTGCTCAGATAGATCTAGTCGGTTTTTGGGGGAAATCTTTTTTTTAATTTATTAATTCCGGGGTTAATGATGTTTTATGACGAACTGAGCGATAAAAAGCTTGCGGAATATATGAAGGCTGGCGATGTCGGCGCTTTTACTGGGATTTATAACCGATATCACTCTTTGCTGTATATTTATGCGCAAAAAAAGCTTCTGGATAAGCAGGAGTCTGAAGATGTAGTTCAGGAAGTACTGACAACGTTATGGCTGAAACGTTCTGAATTGGTTTTGCATACTTCGCTTGCTTCCTACCTCTATACTGCTGTCAGGAACAGGGCTTTTGATTTGTTTGCTCACAGAAAAATTGAGGCCAGATATCTTGTCTCGCTGGAAGTATTTATGAAACAAAATGAAGGTTTGCTTCCAGATGCTGTTATTCATGAAAAAGATATCAGAAGACTTATTGAAAAAGAGATTCAATCTCTTCCACCGCGGATGCGTGAAATATTTGAACTCAGCAGGAAGGAAAGTCTGAGCCACCGTGAAATAGCAGAATTACTGAACCTTTCCGAACATACCGTCGCTACACAAATTAAAAGAGCCTTAAGGGTTTTGAGGTTAAGGCTGGGCGTCTTCGCCTGGTTGTATGTGGTGTTTTTTTATTAATGATTCTTTTTTATCGGAATTGCGGAAATATTGATTTCTGCCAATATTTCTTTGGTTTGTTTTAAATAAAAACGAGGTTTATTGATATAAAACTACTGAATTTGTGGAATAAATATTTTTTTTATAATTCTTTGTACCCTTTCCTTTCGAGTTGTCCGTCTTAGG
>JBQGEO010000264.1:0-2178 GCA_052039655.1 Pararcticibacter sp. | reverse complement strand
GAACCTTTATCTTGTTATAGGGTTTGTTATTCTATTGGCGGGAATGGTGTTTTTTTTCGTGCGCGTTCCTTCTTCATTAAATAGTCATACGGAAGATACCAGGGATTATTTACCAGATAAAAATAACCTGCTTGATAAAAGGTTATTCTCTCAGAATCATTTCCTGTTTGCCGTAATCGCTCAGTTTTTTAACGTGGCAGCACAGGGAGGAACCTGGGCATACTTCATCAATTATGGTCACGAAGTGATGCAGTTTACAGATGAGAAAGCAGGATATTTTTTTTCATTAAGTATCGCAATGCTAATGATAGGAAGGTTTGTGGGTACTGCTTTAATGCGATTTATAGCTCCCTTTCACCTGCTGGCTATATTTGCATTGGCGAATGTTGTCATGTGTCTCATAGTTGCGCAGGGGGCCGGGTGGGTGTCATTTGCTGCCTTATTATCCATCAACTTCTTTTTCAGCATTATGTTTCCCACGATCTTCAGCCTTGGCTTGAAGAATCTGGGGAAGGATGTACAGCAAGCATCCTCGTTCCTTGTTATGGGAGTGGTAGGGGGAGGGCTTTTTCCTCCTCTGATGGGCTTGATAGCTAACCATAGTGTGGCTAAGGCATATTACCTGCCAATCATTTGTTATCTTGTTATTTTTGCATTTGGTTTTTTTTATCCGCGGCTGGTTGAAAGAGCAAAAGTTTGAGAGTTAAAAGGTTTTCCTGGTACATCCACACACCACGGCAGCGCCTTATTTTTTTAAAGTATATTTGATAAAAAACAATAGTGAAGAAGTTATCAATTGCAGATATTGCTAACCAGCTTAATGTTTCTAAAAGTACAGTGTCATTTGTTCTTAATGGAAGAGCGGAAGAAAAGAGGATCAGTAAAGAACTGGTAAACCGGGTAGAGAAATTTGTCAAAGAAGTTGGCTATACTCCCAGTCCAATAGCGCGCGGACTACGAACGGGTAAGTCTAATATTATTGGTTTAATGGTTGAAAGTATTTCAGACCCTTTTTTCGCCGATATCGCTAAACTAGTGGAGAGCACTGCCTATAAAAAAGGCTACCGGATCCTTTATTGCAGTACGGATAATGACACCGAAAAAACACGGGCGCTCATTGAGGTTTTCCGGGAAAGGAATGTGGACGGCTGTATTATTTCTCCGCCGGTAGACGTTGGTAGCGAAATTAATGCGCTGATAAACGCAGGCATGCCTGTTGTGTTGTTTGACCGGAACTTACCCGATGCCGGCGCTGATTATGTTGAAATAAACAACGAGTCCAGTGCCTTTAATGCTACGCGGCTGTTTATAGATCAGGGCTTCAAAAACATCGCATTTATCACATTCTCCTCCTTACAAACGCAGATGCTAGGCCGCTTATACGGATATAAATCAGCAATCGGGCAGGAGGGAATGGAAGCTCATGTTCTGGAAATTGATTATAATCCCGACGAAGACAGTATGATAAAGACTGTGAGTGAGTATTTTAGTAAGAATAAGAATATTGACGCTGTCCTTTTTGGAGCAGTTCAGGCTGGAATTTGTGGATTAAAAGCTCTGACTCAATTGGGCTTGAAGATACCTGAGGACGTGGCGGTGATCTCATTTGACGATCATGACGTTTTTAAATTGTTTGCTCCTCCGATTACTGCCATAGCTCAGCCAATTGAAGAAATTGCCGGTCGTATTATCAGCCTTTTGCTGGAAAGGCTAAACCCTGGACAAAGTCATTCACAGTCACAAAAGATTGTCCTGAACACCGAGTTTAAATTAAGACGTTCGCATGTAAACAAACATCTGCTTTTAGGAAAAGTCTGAATAGTAGTCCTGGTTAAAAACACCTGACCTGAACGGGAGCCGGCAACACCTGTATGATATTACCGGCGGACCGCGATGCCTGAAGTGTAATAGTCCCAGGCCGCTTTCGCGATATCTGCAATTATTTCTTCTCCGTCTTTATACCTTTCGGTCGTATTGTGGACAAATACAGAGATGATGAAATAATTTCCATCCGGAAGCTTTACGATCCCGATGTCATTTATGGCCCCTGTAAGTCCTTCTTTATTGGTAAATAACTTTTGTGCATTTCATCTTCATTATTTTTGATAATGAAGGCGGGATCATTCATGAAGTTCGAAATCTCTCTTACTCCTCCTGTGAGCCTAATCAAGAGGTCGC
>JBQGEO010000263.1:0-2863 GCA_052039655.1 Pararcticibacter sp. | reverse complement strand
TATAGAGCGGATGCCCGATCAGGACAATAGGGATAAATTTATCCCTGTCCTTAGGATGGAAGGACACTGATTTCAATCATCAGCTTATCAAAATGAAAATAGAAGCCGAACGTGTTCCGTAACTTCTGAGGTGCACTATCGAAGGTAACATCTTCATTTTGCAGGTCATTATATACTTTCAAAACAGACTCTTTATCGGGCTGGTAAAAACCGATATGAAAATTCTCCGGATAATTTACCGCATCTGACTTGTTCAATTTTGATGACCAGAAGATCAACACAAAATTGTCCTCATTAGTTAGCACAGCTACTGCATCTTTCCTGTTCTCGATACATTTAAATCCCAAAAAAACCTCAAATAAACTTACCGCCTTAGAGACATTTGTTACTACCAGATTGATATGATTTATTTTCATTGTATTTAAATTATTTGACAGAACAAAATTATTTCAAGGAAGAGGTTCAAAATTGGATAAATCGGACGTATTTAAAATGTTCGACTGTTCCGGGAGCAGAGCTGCTGATTATCTGTCATCCGCATTTTCCGGACTGTTGAATTGCAGGTAACGCTGGGCTTCATTCTTTAAAAGCATTTTAGGTGTCGTACCGGTATGCTTTCTGATTTCTCTTATAAAGTGAGACTGATCATAATAGCCAAGATCCGGGTTGAGACGGCCGGCTTTTATCTCCTTGTAAGAAGCATAACATTTCAAAATATTACTATAGCTCTTCAAAGGCATACCCAGCTGCATATTGAAATAACGGTTGATCTGCCGGGGACTCCAGCAGCAATGCTCTGAAAGTATTTCTACCGGAATATTGCCTGAAGTTTGTTGCAGCAGATCAAAAAGGATAAGCTTTCTCCTGTCGATAGTGTCCACCGGGACAACGCTGCGGATATCTTCAGTCACGTGATTTGAAAAAAGCCGGAGGTCTCTCACCATATCGCCAGACAGGTTTTCCGTAAATGCGCCAAATCGTTCCAATGTTGGGCATCTGTCCAGATAATACTCTTTTCCAAGAGGCATCAAACGGATGCCAAGCTTCAGTTCGTTGCCGGGCATGGACAGTTCGTAAGCTCCGGTTAAAATACCGGTCAGCATAACGTTATGAAGCATACCATCCCTGCAGGTAACAATAAGCTCCGGACATCCGTCAGGCAATGTGGTAAAATGCCACTCAGATCCCGAATCGTTGACAGATATCCAAAAACATTTAACCAGAGGCCTCAGTTCTGCTTCAGGCAGAAGCTCGAGATACTTTGCGCGCTGTTGCATTACGTTTCTGTCAATCAATTAATACCATTAAAGATAACAAAATCAGGTCACCTGTATGTGCTTTCTAATCGTACAGTAAAGATGGCGTTCTGTTATGAAACCGGTACCCCAATCCCAGCATCAGGTAGTTAGGTTCCCTAAAGTCTTTCAGGTTGTATCCGATGTGCAGGAAGGAACTTCTACTCGTCCCAATCTTCAACGCCACGCTTTGGTAAGTCCCCCGAAAGTCTCCGCCCTTGTGAAGAACATTGGATCCGATTCCTATATCAATGGTAAAGACCGGCATGATATATTCTGCCCGTGCAGATAATCCCAAGGCAAGCTGCCGGTTCAGTTCCGGTTTGAAAAAGTCCTGGCCTGTACCTACAATATAATCTTTGGTATAAACATTGGCACTGCCGTCATAGATAAAATCTAAAGAAGGTCCGGTACGGAACTTGTATCCCAGATTATACATAGGCGCGAAGTAGGCACCGGCAACAGGGTATTTAAGAGGCGAGGCGACCTGGCTGCCGAAAAAATAAACTCCTTTCCTTCTCCAGGAGCCGAAGACAACCAGGTCATAGCTCACATGACGCGGGAACTCTGGTATTCTTACGCCTGTGCCCTGATTTACAGCCGGCGCTTCTGAAATTCCATAGAGCAAGCCGGTTTTGAAACCATAGGTATTGACTCCTGCATTGGGGTATTCTGTGTTGCCATTAGAGAAGTGCGAAAAATCAAAGCCGCTAGTCAGCGATAAGCGCCGCGCAAGCTTCCATTTTAAATATAATCCGAGGTTGATATACGCGTTTGCTTTAGATCCAACGATGACATTATTGGGATTTGTTCTTCCGTCATAGGGCTTCCAACCGGATGACAGACCGAAGTTCCATTCATAGTTGAGCGATATCAGGCTGGTCAGTCTTGTTATTTCGGCGCTCTGGAAGAGATAAGCCGCAACAGGAGTTCCCACTTCGGTGCTGTTTCCAAAATCAAAAAAGGCGAGTCCGGCTCCCTGCTGAACGTTCGAGAAGATTCTGCCTCCCGGTGTGTTTCGCGAGAGACCGAATGAGTACTTAAGATGTCCTGAAAGCGAGTGTTTCATATATAGCTCTTCGTTGTTCACTCCCTTATAGAATGGTGAAGAGGGAACAACAAAAGCAGGCCTGAACTCCAGGCCGATATAGTGAGCAAATCTTTTTGCGGTCTGCGGCAAAACAGAGTCAGCGCCATTTTTAAAAGAACGGCTGTCCTGGCTAAAAACTTTGAAAGAAAGCAGGACTAACGATAAAATGAAGCACCGGGCAAATATTCCGCTTATAACTGGAGGTCTGCGACTATTTAAAGACATGCAAAAGATAAGTTCATGACAGCGGGCAAATTTATATTATATGAATATAAGCTGCAATAAATAAAACATCCGGGCAGGTAACTTTAAAGTCACACCCGGATGGAAAACTGTCTGAATTTTAACAGGAGAGAAGGTACTTCAATTAATTGCCGTGGGGCTTGATCAGCGACCAGTGAGTCTGCACGATTTTCCATGTACTCTCCGGTTGTAGCAAGTAAACTTCTGTACAATTCCATCTGGTTTCTTTGTCTTC
>JBQGEO010000262.1:0-3501 GCA_052039655.1 Pararcticibacter sp. | reverse complement strand
TATTTGGACAAGGTATATAAAGGCTCCTTGCCTTTTACTCCCGTTTCCTGATCCACAGTTGTTAGAATGCATCTGGCACAAGGCTTTGCCACTTTAAACCGTACTTCTCCAATCCTGATCTCCTTCCAGGTGTCTTCTTCAAAGGCCCCGGATCCGGCAACTACAATGCTTGGGCGAAACCGGTTCATGGGCACTGGAACATCCAGCCGCGAGTTAAGGTCATCAAGAGACCCCTGTCCGATTAAAAGATAAGGGAATGCATCTGCAAAGCTGACCTGTTCTCCTTTCTCCGCATACCTCGCGTCAACCGGTCGTACCCCATTCTCCGGTAAATGAACGAGTTTGCAGGGAAATTGCAGAAAGTCACTGAACCATTTGTCGATGTCCTTACTCAGATGGAGCGCCCGGACTGTATCGTCCCAAACAGATACGGTGGTCGGTTCACCTCCGTTGCGGTAAAAGGGAATAATGATTCGCTGATCCGGCTGTTTCTTATAAGTGATTATGATTTCTTCCTCACCTATTTCTGTTTGCAACAAAGATAATTGATGATAAACCCGCTGCGTAATGAAACGACCATCTACGTCGGTGAGCATCAACCTCCGGTCAAACTGAAAACCTCTCTGCAGGGCCAAAGCGTTTTTGACCCTGATCCCTCCCAGAGACTTAACCGGATAAATATGAAGATCCTGAACAAACATGGGGAGAGTTGAGTTAAAAGTTGAATGTTAAAAGTTCAAAGTTAAAAAAGGGGTACAGCGCATGGCAGTTCTATTTCAGCACGCCAAGTTTATTAAGGCCGTAAAGAATAGCCGTAACATGCAGCGCCTGCAGGATCTTATTGTTCAGCAGGAGATCTTTCAGTTCGTCTATACTCACCTTTAAAACTTCAATTTCTTCACGGCCATCGAGGTGCTGTTCCTGCACCTTTTTTCCTCCGGTTAACAGGTAACTGTAGGTCTTATTTCCTGCAGTCGACGGATTGGCGTATACGTGCCCCATCGGTTCGAGTGTCTCAAACGCATACCCTGTTTCTTCCAGGAGTTCACGTTTTACAGCCTCTTCTGGCGTTTCTCCCGGATCAATACACCCGCCCGGAACTTCCAGGAAGACCTCCTCCGCTGCATGCCGGTATTGCCTGATCAGAAGCACTTCGTTATCCTCTGTAACGGCAATAGCATTTACCCAATCCGGGTACTCCAGCACATAATAATCGTCAATCAGTGTACCATCCGGCATACGGCATGCATCCACACGGAGAGTAGCCCATTTTTCTTTTACAAGATACTTTGAAGACAGCTTCTTCCATTTCAGAGGATCACTCATATTGCCGGTTATTTAGAAATTTATCGATCTGTTCCCGTTTACTGATATTTTGCAGCGACTGCTGATGGTAATCCGTTTCAAGCAGGTTCAGGATGGCAGCAGTCTTATTTAATGCAGCAAACGTTTCCTCTGTTTCTTCGAAAGGATACACACTTTCAAATAAGAGTTGGGCAAGCATATCCAGTTTTTCTGCCGAATATTTCTGCTCCCTCAGATGACCCGCAAATTCCTCTGCGCTCAGCGAATCAAGTTCGTCTTCCGTCAGTCCGAAAGAATCAGTTATTGTTTGAGATGACAACTCTTTTGCTTCATCTACGTTCCCGTCATTTTTTAACCGTAGGATCTTTGCCAGCACCTGGGCCAGCTTCTGGATCTCAGCTTCCACGAAATCTTTCCGAATCATAATTGTTATAGTTATCTAATGGCTTTCAGAGATCAGCTTTCAGCAATCAGCTGTCGGCCATCAGCTCTTTGCCATTAGCAATTAGCAATCAGCTGTCGGCTTTTAGCAATCAGCCATAAGCTTTTTGCTATTAGCCATCAGCCATCAGCTTTTTGCTATTAGCTTTTAGCCATCAGCTTTAATACAAGTGACTTCCTTCTCTCTACCTTCTAAACCTCTGAACCTTCACCCCCTGAACTTTCAACTTTCAACTCTGAACTTTCAACTCTCAAAACATCTGTTTGTCAGTCGGTTCAGCCCACTTCTCCTGTAAGTGACTTCCTTCTCTCTACTCCCTAAACTTTAAACCCCTTAACCTTCAACGCCCAAACTTTCAACTTTCAACTCTGAACTTTCAACTCTAAATCACCAGCTTCCGCTCGAGCCGCCACCTCCGAAACTCCCGCCTCCGAAGCCGCCAAATCCGCCGCCGGACCCACCACCAAAGCCGCCTCCGCCTGATCCGCCGCCCCAGCCGCTTCCGCCGCCTCTGTTACCCATACCTGACAGCATCGTCCACCAGAAGATATCCGATGCACCCCGGCTTCCGATCACCCGGCCGCCGCGTCCACCTCCGCCACCTCTTTTGCCGAGAATGACGATAATGACGCCAATAATGATGATGAGAATAACAGGAAAGCTCCCGGATTGTCTCTTCTGTTTCGGCTGATCGTTTTTATATTCTCCCTTTGTATAGGAAATAATGGCATCCGTCGCTCTGTCTATACCGTCATAATACCGGCCATCACGGAATTCAGGTTTAATTTCATTTTCAATGATCCTCTTTGTTATAGCATCCGGCAAGGCACCTTCCACACCGTAGCCGGTCTGGATCGTTACCTTCCTGTCGGCCATAGCCACCAGGAGCAGAACGCCATTGTTCTTTTTTCCGCTGCCAATGCCCCAACTTTGCGCCAGCCTTGCACCATAATCGGAAATATCATAAGCTCCCACAGACTTCATGAGTACTACCGCAATCTGTGTGCTGGTGGAATCGTCGAAAGCAACAAGTTTATGCTCCAGCTGACCTGCTTCCGCTTCCGAAAGCGTGCCTGTATAATCGTTTACAAGCCTGTCAGGCTTCGGCGGAAACTCCTGCGCAAAAGCAGAAAAGAGGAAGATGTAAAATGATATTATTAAGAGAACTGTTCTTTTCAAAATGTTTTGATTTTAGCAGCGTCAGGCTACATATACGATATTTCGTCAGACAACTCATTTTTATCTCCGTCAAAATGAGGGAAATATTGCTTGAGCTTTTCCCCAGCCATGTTAATGCCTGTCACAAGACCCTCTGACAGCTGTCCCTCCCTGAATTTCTGAAGCATTGCTGCCTTAGTAGTATCCCAGAAATCCCCCGGGACCACTTCGTTAATGCCCTTGTCCCCGATGATTGCAAATTTATGATCTTCAGTGGCGATATAAATCAAAACACCGTTTCTCAGAGCAGTCTTGTCCATCCCGATCTTAAGGAAATAGTTAGCCGCTATGTCAAGAGGGTCGCCTTCACATTTTTTCTGTGCGCATATCCTGATTTCGCCCGAAGTATTCTTCTCTGCGTTTTCGATCGCGATCCTGATATCTTCCTGTTCCTGTTCTGAAAAAAGTGCCATGACTGATAGGATTGGCTGTTATTTGTTAACGTTGGCTACGTGCCTGAACTGTATTTTTAACTGATAAAGAAGAATTTAGTTTCCTCTGTTTTAATTATTATAAAGTCATGCACAGAGCCTGTA
>JBQGEO010000261.1:0-5625 GCA_052039655.1 Pararcticibacter sp. | reverse complement strand
TTCGGGCCAATTTCATTGTATCCTGCCAGTACTTTCAGGAATTCCTCCAGGGTATATCCCTCTTCGGATCCGGGTAATCCTGCAATAATGTTCTTGACGAGCTTTTGCTTATCCTCTTCACTGGTACTTTCCAGGTAAGCCTTAGCCTTTTGCTTCTGCTCATCAGAGTAAGATTCCTCAGCTCCCGGTCTTTTCAATATGTAAAGCTCAAAAGCAGCAAATGCAGCAGCCTCAAAACGCAGTGCCGTTGAACCGTCAGGCATCGGATAATCCAGATTCGTGCGCGTCCAGTCCAGTACCGGCATAAAATTATAACATACGATATCAATGCCGCAAGAACCCAGGTTCTTAATAGATTGCTTATAATTTTCGATATACTGCTGAAAATTACCAGTACGCTTTTTAATATCTTCATGTACCGGCACACTTTCTACCACAGACCATGTCTATCCCGCATTCTCAACCTCCGCCTTTCTTTTATTGATCTCTTCTACAGTCCATACCTCTCCATTCGGTACATGGTGAAGCGCAGTAACGATACCGGTAGCACCAGCCTGTTTAATATCAGCGAGAGAAACAGGATCCTTCGGCCCGTACCATCTCCAAGTTTGTTCTAATGCCATAATATATATTGTAAATGGGGCAGCCAGCTGTTAGCTCTCAGCAATCAGCTTTCAGCCCCCCTTATACCTGTTTACTTATTACTTAATTTATAAATACTGGTACTTATTACTTCTATCTAACCTAATCCTATAAATCCAGTACTTATTACTTAAAACTTACTACTTAAATCTCCTTAAACTCCCCTTACACTCCGCTAAACGCACTGAATCCACCATCAATAGGGATCACCACACCAGTCACGAATGCAGATCCTTCTCCGCATAACCAGAGTAATGTTCCGGTCAGGTCATCAGGAGTACCGAAACGGCCCATCGGAGTATGAGAGAGGATCGTATTACCACGATCTGTCAGACTGCCATCTGTATTGGTCAGCAGCGTGCGGTTCTGGTCAGTAAGGAAGAAACCAGGAGCAAGCGCATTTACCCTGATGCCCACTTTCGAAAAATGAACAGCCAGCCATTGCGTAAAATTAGAGATCGCTGCCTTCGCTCCGCTGTATGCAGGGATCTTTGTCAGCGGCCTGAAGGCATTCATAGAAGAAACATTAATGATAGATGATCCCTCTTTCCCCACCATGTCCTTCGCGAAAACCTGCGTAGGAAGTAAAGTCCCGATAAAATTCAGATCGAAAACAAACTTGATCCCTTCCGGATCCAGGTCGAAGAAAGTCTTTAACCCTTCTTCTGTAGAGTTCAGATCCTCCGGAAATAAGTGATTCTTCGATGTTGTGCCCTTAGGATGATTCCCCCCTGCACCGTTGATCAGGATATCACAAGGGCCCAGGAGCTCAAGCACTTTCTGATGAGCAGCTTTTAAACTTTCTATATCAAGAACATTACAGGCTACGCCGATCGCATTTCCACCTTGTTCACTGATCTCCGCAGCTACTTTCTCTGCTGTTTCTGCTTTTAAATCCAATATAGCAATCTTTGCACCTTGCTCTGAAAGGGCTTTTGCCATTGTGCTGCAAAGCACACCTCCCCCTCCTGTAATAACTGCTACTTTTCCTGAAAATGAAGACATACGTTTAATTTATTTATAAAAGATCTATGATCAGGTAAAATTGACAAAAAAAAGTGTGTCGCCCTATCAAACAGGAGGATTTATTTACGGAAACGATTGCGGCTTAATCAGCAGCTTCTCCTTCCGGCACCCTGTATTTTCATACCTTCGGTACCCTCTCCAGCCTCTCCACATTATTCTCATGCCAAAGTTACCCAAGCCCAGCCGGAACACAGATACCCGGCAGAAATAACAGACTTACCTCTATGTCCGTACATTTATACGTCCCCCTAACTGTTCCTCTTGCTTTCAATAGTATAGGTAAAGGAATCAGCCCGGTAACATCCGATATTATACTCAATTGGGTTGTTATAAACATCGTATACAAACCTCTTCCTTACTAAAATAGGAACACCCGGCTTCACCTCGAGCTTGGAAGCAATGAAATGATCCGCAGCAGCAGCACTTATTTCTTCCTTCGACGTTTGGGCAATGATACCATAGTCGGATTCGAGGATTTCATAAAGCGGGCGATTATAATTTTCAGAGGCCGACAAAGGTATCTTAGGATTAAACTCCGAGGTAAAATAGACAAAAGGATACTCCTTCTTTCCCCTCAGGCGCTCCAATCTCATGATCTTTGTCCCTTCTTCAATGTCGAAGAAAGCCGCCGCCTCCGGCGACACTTCCTGCCGGAAGATCTGCAGTTCAAAGTTGTGGATCTCTATTCCGAGGATCCTCATCTCTTCTGAAAAACTCAGCCAGTTACCGGCGCCTGTAAAGATCCTTTTATTTTCCACCCGCGTACCCACTCCCTTCTTCCGTACCAGTAAACCTTCTGTGACCAATGTATTAATCGCCTGCCGTAATGTATTCCGCGATATCTTCAATTGTTCAGACAATTCAATTTCCCGGGGCAGAAGCTTCCCGCTCTTATAGTCGGGATGATTAATCAGCTCCCTGATTAACGACTCAGCTTGTTTATGCAGAGGGGTTTGGCTTCGGTGGTCAATCTCAAGTTTCATAATGTCCTCCTGCAAATGTATAAAAAAACTGAACGATCGTTTGTTTTTTTCAATCCTTGCTCTATATTTGCCTTAACCAAGTATGTATATACATACTAAAATAAATGACCATACATTTAATAAACCAATTAATGGCAAGTTCATACAAAAAGAATCCAACTATTCAGGTAAACGGCATGATCACAAGCAGCTGGGAGGCTATCAGATTACTTATAACGCAAAAGAGCCCCGGCAGAAGTATCATTGCGATCGATTGTTACTCCGGGGTTCATCAAAGTGAATTAAAACATCAGCTCTCACAGCTGGAACATACCTTGTTTGTTGACACAAAGGATCTTTTTATCCCCCAGGCAGATGCACAAGCATTAACTAAAAGATTCATGACCGGAGATGTACTGTTCGGCTATATGTCAAACATCTCACTGTCAGAGTACTTTGACGACCAGAAGGTAAATACCATCCGCGAAACGATCAGAAGCACAGACGGCAGAATAATTATCTTCGGCTGCGGAGCACAGCTCGTTACGGAAGCCGGCCTGCTGCTCTATGCAGACATGCCCCGCTGGGAGATCATTCAACGCATGCGGCGCGGGGAAGCTGAAGGATTGGGTACAGACAATAGTAAAGAGCCTTTCTCTTTCCAATATAAGCGTGGATTATTCAACGATTGGCGGGTGCTCGACAAGCATAAAAGATCTGTTTACCCGCACGTGGACTACTGGCTCGATACCGTCATTCCCGGCGAACCTAAGATGATCGATAAAAAAACGTTTTATGCAGGAATGGATAAAGCCGCCACAACACCATTCCGCGTAGTCCCTTTCTTTGATCCCGCTCCATGGGGAGGTCAGTGGATGAAAGAGGTGTGCGACCTCGATCCCTCCAAACCCAACTATGGCTGGTGCTTCGATTGCGTTCCCGAGGAAAACAGTCTTTTACTGGAAATTGATCAGACCGTCTTTGAAATGCCCTCAGTAAATCTGGTATACACCAGGAGCCGCCAGCTGTTAGGAGAACCTGTCGAATCCAGGTTCGGAAAAGAATTTCCAATCCGCTTCGATTTCCTTGATACGGTAAAAGGAGGAAATCTGAGCCTTCAGGTCCATCCCACCACGCAATATGTACACGACAATTTCGGGTTGCACTACACACAGGACGAAAGCTACTATATCATGGAAGCCGGACAGGATGCACAGGTGTATCTCGGACTAAAAACGGGAATTAACAAAGACGACATGATCCGGGACCTGGAAAAGGCTGAAGAAGGGGGATTTATCTTTGATGCGGATCAATATGTCAACAAACTCCCGGTTCAGAAACATGATCATTACCTCATTCCCGCCGGAACGATACATTGCTCTGGTGTAAACTCCGTAGTACTCGAAATCAGCGCAACGCCCAATCTGTTCACATTCAAACTATGGGACTGGGAGCGGCTTGGGCTCGACGGCAAGCCACGGCCGATTAACGTACAGCGGGGAAAAGAGGTGATCGACTGGGAAAGAGACACGTCTTACATAGCGGATAACCTGGTAAACCGGTTTGAAATTGTTGCCCGCGGCGATGGATGGACCGAGGAAAAAACAGGGCTGCACCGCACCCAGTTCATCGAAACCCGCCGTCATACCTTCACAAAACCGGTGACCCATTACACTAACGAAAGCGTCAATGTCCTCAATCTGGTCGATGGCGCCGAAATTATAGTCGAAAGCCCCGAAAATGCTTTCGAACCCATGGTAATCCACTATGCCGAAACGTTCATTATCCCGGCATCTGTCAAAACATATACTATCCGGCCTTACGGACAGTCGGAAGGTAAAGAATGTATGACCATAAAGGCTTCCGTAAGGGTCTGATTTAATCTTGAAACGATGGATAAGATACAAACGCAAAATAATACCAGGGTTTTCATCCCGGTATTCTTCAGCTTCTTTGTCATGGGATTCGTAGATATCGTGGGCGTGGCAACCAACTACATAAAAAAAGACTTCAGCTTGTCCGACTCCATGGCGGGCCTCATCCCCATGATGGTATTTATATGGTTTGCAGTATTTTCTATTCCGACAGGCCTCCTGATGAGCAGACTGGGCCGGAAAAAAACAGTCCTGACGTCTTTGCTTATTACCACTGCCGCTATGCTGCTCCCTTTGGGTTTCTACAGCTATCCCGTGATACTGTTCTCGTTCGCACTTTTAGGGATCGGGAATACGGTCCTGCAGGTATCACTTAACCCACTTGCCGCAGCTATCGTCAGTCAGGAACAACTAGCCGGCACCCTCTCTCTCGGGCAGTTCATAAAAGCCATATCATCTTTCCTCGGTCCCGTAATAGTAGCATTTTCAGCGAGATGGTTGCATAACTGGCATCTGGCCTTCCTGCTTTATGGTATTGTCACCATTGTTTCAATTGCAATTCTTTTATCTGTTCAGATAAAAGAAGAATCAAAAGAAGAAGTACGCGGGCATTCATCCTTCAGTCAGATTATTTCCCTCCTTAAAGATCCCTGGCTGCTCTGCTGTATGGCCGTCATTATTCTGATTGTGGGAATAGATGTCGGCCTGAATACCAGCATCCCCCGGCTGCTGATGGAAAGGACAGATTTAAAACTTGAAAATGCCGCCTTAGGAACAAGCTTATACTTTGCTGCGCGTACCATCGGAACTTTTATCGGGGCACTCCTTTTAATGAAATTATCACCCGTAAGATTCTTACGCACAACACTGGTGCTGGCTGTACTGGCATTTGCGGGCATGATGTTCTCGTCATCCTTTTGGGTCCTGCTCATCCTCATCGCACTTATAGGATTAGCCTGTGCAAACGTATTTTCCATCATTTTCTCTCTGGCCCTCCGCCACGATATGACGCATTCGAATGAAATATCGGCATTGATGGTAATGGGAGTTTCGGGAGGTGCATTGGTGATCCCGCTGCAGGGACTCATCACAGATCAATGGGGCTTCACATCCGGCATGGC
>JBQGEO010000260.1:0-1615 GCA_052039655.1 Pararcticibacter sp. | reverse complement strand
TCCTGATGCCGACCCGTCGAGATGGCAAAAAGCCATTGCCGCAGCACAGGCGCTGATTAATTTGACGTATTACAAGCTTCCTTCCGGATCCGGAAGTGCGGCTTATTCAGCTGTTTTTACGACCAAAATCAATACCGATATTATATTATCAAAGCAGTCAGCCGCTTCTACGTCCATCGAAGTGGCCAATGCACCAGTTGGCTATGTAGCACCGGCTGCGAGCAACGGAAGAACGAGCCCAACACAGGATTTTGTGAATGCCTTCCCCAAGCTGGATGGTACCCCATATACCGGGTCTGCTACGGACGCAAGTCAATATACCAGCAGGGATCCCCGTCTTACATCCATCCTGTTCTTTAATGGAGTGAAATGGTTAAACAGGCCAATCGAGACCTTCGAGGGTGGGCGCGATAAGCCTAATGTTCCGTTCAAAACACAAACACGTACTTCTTACTATCTCCGGAAGTTTATGGGTGATTTCTCCTCTTCCACGTCCTATTCTAACCAAAGCCATAATTTCCCCTATTTCCGCTTTGCGGAAGTGCTGCTGAATTATGCGGAAGCTTTAAATGAAGCCGGCAGAACAGAGGATGCGGTAGCGCCTCTTAAGCTGATCCGCGGACGGGCAGGTATTACCGCCGGCACCAATGGAAGATATGGCATTAAAGCCGGAATCGGCCAGTCAGAGCTCAGAGACCTGATCAGGAATGAGAGACGTATAGAGCTGGCCTTCGAGGAACATCGTTTCTGGGATATCAGGAGATGGAAGATAGGAGGTTCCGCTTTAAACACCTCTCTAAAAGGTTTAAAAATAACCAATGATGGTGGCCAGCTGACCTTTCAGGAGCAGGGAGTCAGCACGATAGTCTTCCATGATAAATTTTACCACATGCCTATACCCTACAATGAAATGATCAGGAACCAAAAACTTGTTCAGAACGAAGGCTACAACTAAAGATGCAGGTTTCAGGAGATCTAAAAACGAATAAAATGAAAAGAAGAATATCTATATTTTGTGTGTGTTTTCTGTGTTGCCTCAACCTGTTGGGCCAGACAAAACGAATCACAGGTTTAGTAAAAGATAAATCGGGACCATTGCCGGGGGTATCCATTTCGGAGAAGGGAAATCCATCAAACGGCGTAAGTTCAGATGTCAATGGAAAATTCACGCTCACACTGAAAAAAAGTGATGTGATCGTCCTGTCATCCATCGGATATCTGAAAAAAGAAGTATCCGTAGCCGGTCTGAGTTCTGTCGAAGTAGACATGCAGGATGATTCCAAAAGCCTGGAAGAGGTTGTGGTGATCGGGTACGGGCAGAAGAAGAAGGTGACGCTTACGGGGGCAGTGAGTATGGTCGGAGGAAAAGAGATACGGCAAAGTCCTTCTCCCAGCCTTCAGAACACGATGGCGGGCAGGCTAACCGGCTTCACCAGCCAGCAAAGAGGCGGACAACCCGGGAAAGATGCTGCTGCTTTTAATATCCGTGGGGTAAGTTCCTATACAGGTAATAACAATCCCCTCATCGTGGTAGATGATATTGAATTTACCTATAATGAGTTCGCCTCCCTGAATGCCAATGAAGTGGAAAGCATCAGTATCCTGAAAGATGCTT
>JBQGEO010000259.1:0-2456 GCA_052039655.1 Pararcticibacter sp. | reverse complement strand
TGAATTATTCACCTACAATGTACGGGACTTTAAATTTATCGAAGGCTTGACCATTTATAAATCTAAATAGCTAAATCGGTCGAATCCCGGTCTATTCTATCCATCAACTCATCTCACAACCCGAAAATATCATCCAGCACCGACCATTACAGAAAGAGTCATTTCCTCTTCCCTACAAACCAGGGGGAGTGCTATAAGTCATGATTTCCGTACCGTTAGATTTTTTCACAATCTCTTTTGTATTTCTAAGTATTAATGTGTGGGTTCCAAGTTTGCTATATGATACAAATTCTCCATCCGGCGTTTGTTTGCAGATGACAAACATATGCCAGCCCGTGTCCGACGGAAGTGAGATAATCACCTTTCTCCCGGATTTCAATTCATTTTCTATAGTTTGAAAAAGGCTGTCTATCGGAAAGGTTGCATCCCGGGGCAATACAAATTTTTGAAAAAAAGTAATTCCGTATAATTTTTTATTGTTAAAGTCACGGAAAGACCCGTCAGTTTTGTTCTTCCATTCATTTTGCAAGTCGTAAAAATCAAACCCTACGACTTTATAATACTTCAGTACCATTTCCACCGCAGATGGAATGCAAGACAATTGAAAGATTTGATTATGATTGTTTACGACAGTATCAAAAAAATCATAATTATCCTTTTTTTGTGTTTGAGCCTTCGCATGAAAAATAACGGAGGTGGATAGCAACAAGACTAAACTAAAGAGAATCTTTTTCATGATTTACATTATTTTAAGCGGAGCGAACCCAAATCGATGTAATGACCGTCGGGTAAGTTCCCTTTAAACTGCCGGGGCAATCTAATCTTACTAATATAGTCTGTTTCCGGATCTTTTTGAAAAACTATCCCTGCCTGCTTATCTGAAACGTAACCTGTGCCGGCTATATATCTGGAGTTTTGCCCGAAGCATTTTCTCAGTAAATACATTTCCACTACTTCCGCTTGGCTTAAGTCGGGCAATGATTGCTTCTGGCTGGTTAGGGATGTTTTACAAAGGCAAAACCGTTAACGCTAAGTTTTTTTTAAGTGCAGAATCGGTTAGCTGTTCATAACTTATAATGGGAACAGATATCATAAACTGAACCTGATGTCTTGTCTTCAGATATTCTTCATTGTAAATATCCTCAGGAAGAGCTCCATCAGGAATCTGTATCCGGACAGTAAACGCTTTTTATGGAATTATTCACTTTAACGCATCTTTGCAATATGAAAAGTATTAGCAGTCTTCTTTTACTCTTACTCATTTGCAGCTTCCAGTCTTTTTCTCAGGACTTATTAACCATTACAGGAAGACTATCGAACTATCGATCCCATCAGACAGAAAATGACTTTGGTGAAAGACAGCTATCACTTCTTAGGGGCAAGGACACGATCGTTAAGAGCATAAAAACCAACATGGGAGAATTTGCTGTTTCCGGGCTGCAGCCTGGTCAGTATACTTTACGATTTTTCAATATTTCCAATCAGGAGGTTAAGCAAAGTTTACTCGTTGCCGGAAATCTGAAGGATGTCGTCTGCTGTACGGATGCCTTTATTGACACACCGGGACGGACATTCATTGAAAAGATACCTGCCGCTGGTAAAATAACGCTTGCTTTTGGTTCGCTAGGCTGCTTTCACAATGTCCAGTCGTCGATAGAAATTGAAAAAAAGAACGTAAAACTAATTGCATCCTTTTATTCTTCCGGCAATAACAAAGTAATGAAAGTACTATCGAAACGGGATATAGCAGCCTTCGTTTTATTTGAAAAGCAACTATATCAGATGAAGAACGTAACCGGAGGCTGTACCACTGTTGATTATTACAACTATATTGTTGACGGCAAAACAGTATTATCGGTATCGGATGATTCCTGTGACTGGAATGGATATTCCCTTTTGATCAGGGAGATCTTTGGAGCTAAGATTTAAATATCACAGCTTGCCTTTCCAAGTAAAACTCACTTAAGTAGTGTAAAAATCGATCCACTCATTGATGTCGCCTTCATTTTAAATTTATTCAATTTAGTTTTATAACTCTGTTGTTAGAATACTCAAAGCCGTAATCAGGAACTCAATCCGGCTAATCCTTTCCATTTTGATTTCCAGGACCATGATTTGTCAAATCTGGCCTATCTGCTTTTATCACGAAGCAACGCACCACCGAGATCGGCATCCGGAAAGTATTGCAAGTGTTCCATGGCCCGCACAGAAAGGATTTATTCTGAAAGGACCGTCAAACTTACTTCCTTACCTCCAATAACAAAAAGATCTGGCTCGACGAATAGAACCAGGCGTCTTGAATTGGCGGAACGTTATCAATTATTTAACCCACTTTATCATTGGACTAACATCACTAACAACATCTGCAATTCCATCTCCATGGGTAATAATATAATGTACCAGGGTATCAGGATCTGACATTTTATAGTTTTGCGCTGTAAGCCAATTTATATAAC
>JBQGEO010000258.1:0-6198 GCA_052039655.1 Pararcticibacter sp. | reverse complement strand
ATACATGCCTGTGGTATCCTGAGCGCGTTCTGAAAATGAGACGCTTCTCAGAAAAATACGGTTTGACGGCCCCTTTTCAAAGCGAACAACGTTATCATTGATCTGATCACCTGCATATCCCAGCATGGAAGCACGTACGTCGGCCGCACTTTTGCTGATCCTGCTTACAATAAGGATGTCCCTGTTAAGGAGAGAATCAGCGATCTCAAAGTAAAAGCGCTCATCCACCTTATGAAGCTTGAATAATCCGGTGTCGGTCTTTGCCTTAGCTGTAATAACTTCCCTGTAAGGCTTGGGACCCTGTGCCGGAGGGCGGTTAATGTTTGAAGCTGCATTTGATCCCGCCTGAGCAGTTGCCGGCTTCGCAGCGGGCTTTTTCTTTTTAAAGAGGGCGCAACCGTAACTTGTTGTGAGAACAACAAGGAAAAGGAGACTAATTTTTCGCATTGATTTGTAAGTGTATAACAACTGTGTTTGAAAATAAATTTGGTTGTGCAACTTATAAAAAAAGTTTGATAACAGCCTGTCTAAAAAGCACAAAAGTACTGGACAATCGTGCTCATGCACCTAAACGGAACCATCCTGCCGGCGCTATTCTGCTGATAGGTGTGACGACAATTAATTTCGCACACAGGGTGTACGGAACTGAACACCCCCCTGAGCATTAAAAGCAAATAAAAGTCTATATATCAGACACTTTAAACAATGGCACAATTTATAATCATGGTTATACAACAGCACATTTTTTAATACAGTGGACAGAACATTACCAAAAAAGAAGTGGAATAGTAAAAAGATCACAACCATCGCTGGAATTACAGCACTTGTGGTCCTGATTACAGGTAGTATTTACTTTACTTCAGGAAAGAGTAAGCTGAATGTTGATTCTGAACGGATCACCGTAAGCGAAATCAGCAAAGGGAAATTCCAGGAATTTATCCCGGTTAATGGAATCGTGATGCCCCTGACAACCATATACCTGGATGCAGCTGAAGGCGGAAGAGTGGAAGAGAAATATGTAGAAGATGGCGCGATGATGAAAAAAGGAGAACCTGTTATGCGGCTTTCCAATACCGATCTTGAGCTTAGTCTGGCTAACCAGGAAACTGCGGTTTTCGACGTATTGACACAGATGCAGAATACCCGGAATAATGCCCAGCAGAATACGGTGAGTAAGCTGAATCAACTGGCGGATGTAGATAACGGGCTACAGGAAGCTGAAAGGAAATATGTGATGAACAAAAAGCTTTTCGAACAAAGAATTATTGGTTCCCAGGAATTTAAGTCCTCAGAAAACGAGTATAAATATCAGGTAAGGAAGAAAAAATTGTCAGAACGCATTTTAAGCCAGGACTCAGTATCGGTTAGACAGCAACTTAAGCAGATGAATGAATCTTACGACCGGATGAGTAACGCACTGCAACTGATGAAGAAGAAAGTGGGAGACCTGATTGTCCGGGCACCGGTTGACGGCCAGCTGACCTCAATGGACGCTGAGATTGGCCAGAATAAAAATAAAGGTGAGAGGCTGGGACAAATTGACGTATTAAGCGGATTTAAGGTCCGTGCAGACATTGATGAACATTATATCACGCGGATCTTCCCTGGTTTGACAGGCGACTTCCAGCTGGGAGACAAGCAATATAAATTGCACATTAAAAAAGTGTTTACTCAGGTTACAAACGGCCGCTTCCAGGTGGACATGGAATTCGTAGGAAAGGCGCCGGGCAATATCCGCCGCGGACAAACATTGCAGGTCCGCCTTGCTCTGGGTGATGAAACTACTGCCCTGTTACTCGCCAGAGGCGGTTTCTACCAGCAGACGGGCGGAAACTGGATCTTTAAAGTAAGCAACGATGGAAAAACGGCGTTCAAGGTCGATATACAGCTTGGCAGACAAAACCCTGATTACTACGAAATACTAAATGGTTTGAAACCTGGAGATAAGGTAATCACGTCGAGTTATGAGACGTTTGGGGATGTGCAGGAATTAATCCTGAAGCAGTAAACAGCGATTAGCTATCGGCTGTCAGCTATCAGCTTCTGTAAGTTTCCCAATATAACCGTAGATCATTTTTTTGATCAGAATTGTTTCTTCGGAGAGTTCTTTAAATATAGTTTCAGAAATATAATGAAGGTCATGGCTTAAAATAAGCTGATAATGCAATTCCGACGCCGAGCCTGCGGCTATCATTAGGAAACGCTTAAAATCGGGGATTGAGGTACGACCACAGCCTTCAGCTATATTAGTAGGAATGGATGAGGCCGATCTCCTCATCTGAGATATCAGACCATAAAATTCATCCTTCGGGAAATTTTTCGTTATAGAATAAATTTTGATGGTTAGCAGATGGCTCTTTTGCCAGATTGACAATTTTTGAAAATCTCTCATTGAGAATTAGATTATAAATTAAAATAGTTAAATAAAAAGCTGACTGCTGATAGCTGACAGCTGATAGCCAAATATACAATGATCAAAATCACCAGTCTTGAGAAATTCTACCGCACGGAAGAGGTAGAAACAGTGGCACTTAACGGAGTATCGATTGATGTAGCTAAAGGAGAGTTTGTCTCTATAATGGGACCCTCCGGCTGCGGGAAATCGACCTTGCTGAACATCCTTGGATTGCTTGACGATCCTGATGGAGGAAGCTATCTTTTTAACGGGATCGAGGTAGCAAAATTCAATGAAAGGAAAAGGTCAGACCTGAGAAAACACAATATTGGTTTTGTATTTCAAAGCTTTAATCTTATTGATGAGCTGACAGTTTACGAGAACGTTGAGTTGCCCCTGATATATACGAAAACGCCTGCTGCGGAGCGGAAACGAAAAGTGGAAGCGGTACTCGATAAGGTACAAATCATGCATCGCCGTAATCATTTCCCGCAGCAACTGTCGGGAGGACAGCAGCAACGTGTTGCAGTAGCCAGGGCAGTAGTAAATAGTCCGAAGCTAATTCTCGCAGATGAGCCGACAGGTAACCTCGACTCCAGCAACGGGAATGAAGTGATGCAATTGCTTACTGAGCTGAACGAGCAGGGTACCACGATCGTCATGGTAACCCACTCAGAGCATGATTCGAGATACAGCCACCGCATCATCCGCATGCTCGACGGCCAGGTCGTGACAGAAAATATTATGGTATAAAGCCCGGTATCGGGCCTGAACAAACGGAATTGCCCGGTATGGCTCAGTGCCAGTTTGCAAGCAACCTGTAAATAAGGATAGTGCCGGTAACAAAAATGCCAATTGCTGATAATAACAACCGACTCTGATAGCCAATAGCTGACGGCTGACAGCAGATATCTGATAGCCAATGGCTAATAACCAATAGCTGATTTATGATTAAGAATTATATCAAAATTGCATTGAGGAATCTTTGGAGACACAAAGGTTATTCCTTTCTGAATATTCTCGGCCTCGCCGTAGGGATGACAGCATTCTTCCTGATCTTTCTGTATGTAAGCCTTGAATTGAGCTATGATAGTTTTCATTCAAAATCTGACAGGATCTACAGGCTGGTTTCTGATATCAAAACGCCTACAGAGACATTGCGTGCCAGCGGGCCATCCTGGGCTGTTCCTTCTCATCTAAAAGCAGATTTTCCTGAAGTCGAATCATTTGTAAGGTTTGCTGGGGATAATATACTGGTGCGAAAAGATGATATAAAAGTTCAGCAGGATATCGTTTACGCAGATTCTTCGCTCTTCAGAGTGTTCGATTTTAGCCTGGTCAAGGGTAATCCGGCAACCGTGCTGAAAGAACAATTGAGTGTGGTGCTGACTGAATCCACGGCAAAAAAATACTTCGGCGATAAAGACGCGCTGGGGCAAACACTGCTGATCACATCAGACGCGCTACCCGCACGGGTTACGGGAATTATGAAAGATATCCCCGTCAATTCGCAGATACAATTCGACATGGCGATCTCTATGAGCACGATGACAGAAAGATTTAATCGTGGGCTGGATAATCAATGGGGAAATTATGGCTTGGAAGTATATCTGCTGCTTAAACCCGGAACAGATCCAAAAGCATTCGAAAGGAAACTGCCGGATTTCCTAAACAGAAGAAACGGACAGGAGATGAAGGAACATCAGATGTACCCTACTCTCATCCTGGAGCCGCTGAATTATGCATACCTGTATTCAACAAGAAATGGCAACAGCAGAGGAAACATTAAGAATGTCTATATATTCTCCGTTATCGGAATCTTCATCCTGGCCATTGCCTGTATAAATTTCATTAATCTGAGTACTGCGCGTTCTGTAGAACGCGCAAAAGAAGTAGGGATCAGAAAGGTAGTAGGAGCTGCGAAGTCCCAGTTGTCAGGTCAGTTTATTGGCGAATCAATGATCATCTGTATGTTCGCGTTTCTCCTCTCGCTGATACTCTCGGCAATTTTGCTGCCCCAGTTTAACCAACTGGCCGGTAAAACAGTCAGCGAGGGAATGTTCTCGAATGTCTTCAATATCTTAATACTCTTTATTGTCTCTCTTGGCATTGGCTTACTTGCCGGTATTTATCCGGCACTGGTACTGTCGTCATTCAAGCCGGTATCTGTCCTGAAGGGAAGATTCTCTGCAGGGACTAAAGGCATTCTTCTTCGCAAAGGCCTGGTAGTATCGCAATTTACAATATCTATAGCCCTCATCATTGCGACGGTCATTGTCTATCAGCAACTTGATTATATGCGCAGCCGTGATCTCGGATTCAACAAAGACCAGATGATCATTATTGATACGCAGGGCGACAAGGGAAAAGAAGCCTTCAAGGAATCTTTGCTCAATATTCCGGGTGTGAAATCAGCTGCTTTATCCTCCAGTGTCCCCGGAACAGGCAATCCTGGTGCATACTCAGAGCTTGAGAATATTAAAGGGGATCTTCAGGTGTCTAACCTGGATCTTTATTTTGTTGACTTTGACTACATCCCGCAGTTCCAGCTTAAAATGGTAGCCGGACGACCATTTTCTAAAGAATATGCAACGGATACGACGCAAGCGATAATTATCAACGAAGCGGTAGTAAAGCTGTTAGGATATGCTTCCCCCCGGGATGTAATTGGGAAAAGGTTCAAACAATGGGGTCGTGAAGGAAAGATCATCGGCGTTCTTAAAAACTTTAACTATAGAGGGCTGCAACAGGAAATCACACCTCTGACTATGCGTATTGATCCACGGGGCAGCGGCCTGGTATCAGTCAAGGTATCAGGCACGAATTTAAAAGCTACTCTGAAAGCTATCGAAGGTAAGTGGAACCAGGTTTACAAGGATAAACCATTCAGCTCCTTTTTTCTTGATGAACATTTCAGTAAACTTTACAGGAGCGAAGAACTGTTTGGTAAACTCTTCTTCAATTTTGCAGTGCTTGCCATCCTCATCTCCTGCCTTGGCTTATTAGGCCTTGCTTCTTACAGCACCATCCAGAGAACAAAAGAGATTGGCATCCGGAAAGTGATGGGAGCCAGTGTAACCGGCATCATCCGGCTGCTGTCTGCTGACTTTCTTCGCCTCGTAGTCATTGCCTTCATTATCTCCTCTCCTCTTTCGGGATTCCTGATGTACGGCTGGCTTAAGGATTTTGCGTACAGAATAAATATTTCCTGGACTGTATTTGCTATCGCGGGAGCAGGAGCCGTTCTCATTGCCGTAGTAACTGTCAGCCTGCAGGCAGTCCGGGCAGCTACGACGAGCCCGGTGAAGAGCCTGAGGGCGGAGTAGTGAAGTAGTAAGTTTTAAGTCGGGAGTTGAGCGTTTAAGAATTGTAAACGAACCGGAAGCTGATCGCTGATAGCTAATGGCTGATGGCTAAAAAAAAGAAAGATGAACTATTTTAAGACATCGTGGAGAAATATCAAAAAGCATAAAGGATTCTCCGCCATTAACGCAGGGGGACTGACCCTCGGCATGACCAGTTGTCTGCTCTTGCTGCTGTATGTGTGGCATCACTGGAACTTTGACAAGCAGTTTACGAACCGCGATAATATTTATATCCTGCAGAATAACCAGGAGGGCGATAATAAGATCTTTACATTTGCCGCAACTCCCAAAACGATTGCAGGGACTATAGACTCTGAAGTTCCGGGTGTAAAAAGAACGGCAAGGATATTTAGCTATCTGGCCGACGGGTTGATAAGCCGCGGAGAGACTGGCCTGAAGAAAACGGGGGCTTTCGCCGACGCCTCCTTTTTCGAAATG
>JBQGEO010000257.1:0-5613 GCA_052039655.1 Pararcticibacter sp. | reverse complement strand
TCTGAACCTGGTCCAGGTAATTATTGATACTAACGTTAATCAACCGGATGGAAGCCTCAAGGTCTCTCCGGCGTGCAAATCCTGTTCCCGAACTTTCATCTGTAGCAGCCTCGTACTCCCGGAGCAGATCTGATGTAACGGGATAAGCGGTCTTAAAATGAGCAAGAAACGGTTCTACATCCCGCTCGAAAAACTGCGAAAGCAGAATCTCATCATTGGTTGTGATGTTAGCGCTGATCCGGTTAAGCCACTTGCCGCACTGATATACGAGTTCGTCAATCAGGGTGAGATGATGATGCTCTTTTAACGTTATCAGCGCCTCCTGAAGAGCAAGGAGAAGTGAAGTACTATCCTCCCTGAATGCACGGTTTCTTTCTACTGTAGAATCACGAATATCCACTGCTCCATATAACGGATATACATGACTGAACGTAATAGTTTCAATTTCGTGCTTTTCTCCCCCCATTCGTTTAAGCTTAAGGTAATCCCAGGCAGCTTCATTGAACTTCCACTGTACAGAAGGCTGAAGCGACGTAAATTTACGCTTGATCACGCTTTCAATTCTTGAATTAAACTCATCCGAACAGTTCTGCAATAACTGGCCAATCAAAGTAAAAGCTGGTTCTATGGCCGACAAGGTTTCTTCAAACGGAATCACACGTTGGCGGGAATATATCTCCATGATACCAGCCAGATGCATATTGTAATAAATCGGGATAATGGCATAAGACATCACATGATCGTCAAAGAGCTGCTTCAGAAAAGGGAACTGGTGTACCTTCTCCTCATCCAGCACTCCAAAAAACAGCGTTCTCGGGCTTTCGAGATACTGGTCAATGAGCAGATCGAAAGTTTTCCCCGCCTCCTCCTGCCATGCACTTTGCATAAGAAGACTTTGCGAACAGTTGTTACTTTCAAATACCGGCCGGCCGTTAAGTTTCAGAAAGGGCAAAAGGCCAAATTCAATCTGATTATCCCCTGCCAGCGTTTTCAAAGAATCAATCACCTTCGTGTGGAGTTCTTTACTGTTAGCAGAGTGACTTAAAATAGCATTCCGGATGCTGTCAATTGAATATTTTGCTGTAAAATCGGTAAAAGTGATCACGGAGAATCCTTCAAACCTGAACAGATTAAGCGGCACAAGCCTGGTAATAAGCTCGATGTCATCTGTTTCCTGCAAGTAAGGTTCGAGATCAGAAAGGTTCAATTCGGGCAATTTACCTTTAAGCTTTATATCTACGAAACGTGTATCGGCGTCTATCCTGAAGTACCGGTTGAGAGAAGTAGAAGGATCGGAATACGTGTATATCATTTCACTCTTCACGTCTACATTAAATCCATAGAACTTTCTCATGATCATCGAATACACGTATTCGTATTTATGCGTTTTGGCTACATTGATATTTTTTTGAAAAGTAGCCTGACCATCTAAACTTATACTTTTGCTAAAAGCAGCAAAAGCGTCAGTGCAATAAAAAATATTCTTAGGCACAGCAGTGCTCAATGCCCACAGCAATTCTTTCTCATCAGAAATTCCAGGGGTGAGAGAGGCATAAACCAGTTCAAGAAGATCCTGCCTTCCCGCGGCCTCGTCCTCTCCTATTATACCGGTAAATGCAGGCTCTTTCTCAAACAAGTCAAGAACATACTGATTAAATTGTTTTTTGATCGTCTTCTCCTCTGAGGTCTTTTGTCTCAGGTATTCCGTAAAACTTTTGAAGGTCAAAACAGACTCCACTATATCGGGCAGCGGTTTTTCCTGAATGTAAAGAAGCTTTGCTTGCATGCGATTTTTACTATTAACCACTCCGGCTTCTTTTTGTTACCGGAATAAGCTGACAATGTTCATTTTGAACGGTAATTGAACTTTAGTATAGTGCCCGGCTTCGTCTTATCCCCCTCATTCGATATGTAGAGGTTATTGTCTTTGTCGAATGCAATACCCTCCGGCTGCAGGAAAAGATGAGGTTTTAAATTGTATGTTTTTTTCGTTTTAAAATTGCTGTCTGTTACCAGGAGCATTTTATTTACGGAAGAAAGCACGAACCAGTCACCCGAAACAGGATGTCTGGCAAGCGCAGAAGGCCTTATCTTAAACTTCTTACCCTGGCCGCCAGTGTGATCTTCAGGCAGGCCTGCCTGGAAAGTCCCGGAAATAACCGGCTTTCCATCCCTGCCAGGTCTAAGCTTGTAACCCGTCGCCTTCCCGTTCTTGTCAATGGAGCATTCTTTACAGAGAGCGAACAAGAGACCATTTTTTTCGTCAGCAAACAGGCCTTCATACTCTCCTTTGGGAAGAATTCCACTCCATTCATTTAAGCCGGTTACACGGTTTCCCGCTTCCAGACTGAAAGAAAAGAGGGTACCGTCACTCCGTAACACATAAATCGTTCCCTTAAAAAAAGCGATATCCTCATAATCCCCCTTTTTGCCGAACTTTATTTCATCAACCTTTTTACTTTCGGGATGATAGAGAAAAAGAACGCCCGCTTCATCCTGCTCCGCGTAAATCACAGACGGGTCTCCCTTATCAAAACATATCCCCGAAATTTCAAGCAACCGTCCCGGCATCCGATAGACTACCGGATGTGCCAGGTCGTAACCATCCGGGCTATGATATTGTTTCTGCTTTTGGGCACATGCCGTCAATACTGCGATTACCAGACAGGCCAGTAATGATTTTGCCTTATTCATATATCAGAAAGAGAGGCAAGCTTTAGTGTGTGCCTCAAGCCTCAAATTTATTAAGATTTAGCTTAAACAGAAGCATGAAATACCGGCCAAGCCTGTTGCTCCTGTTATCAAGGGTTGCGTTGTTCTGAATTGTTCTCATAACGCTGGTGTTCTGATCAAGAATGTCAAAGGCGGAGAACCTGAAAGCAGCTTTCTTTCCCTTCAAAAACTGTTTTTCTATGAATGTATTCAAAATAAACGGATTGGTTTTTCCCATTCCGGCGAACCCTTTGTTGAAATTCTTGTCGGCTTCAAGCCCTAAAACTATTGTGGGCAACAGGTACACTTTGCTGCTTGCTCCAAGTGACCAGGTCGAAAGCTGAGCTTTACTGTACTCATCGATTGAATACCGGTTACGGTTATAAGTGTAAATAACAGAAGGGTAAAATTCTATCTGCTCATTTGGATTGATCTGCATTCTCACAGCCTGGGAAGCTATCAGGTTCCTGGCGCTCAGCTTTTCCGAATTACTTAAAGATACATAATGGTTATAGCTGACCGACCCATTCAGATCGAGAACATATTTTCTCTCTTTAAAAGGCAGTGACAGATTGTAAACGCCCCCTAACATAAAACTGCCATCGAGGTTTTCAAATGCCGTCTCCTGAGAAATAACATTATCCTGTTTAATCCTGAGGAGTGTATTTGAGACCACCTGATCCTGGATCAGGGTCCCGTTAAGGCCGGCAAAGAATGTTTTGCCGGTCTCGGCAGAAAAATTATTATACCCGATCTCAAAGTTATGCCACAACTCCGATTTGAGGGACGGATTCCCCCTTACCGGGTACTGAGGATTGGAAATATCTGTAACAGGCTGAAGCTGGAGATAAGAAGGAGGATTACTGCTGGCTGAGTAGTTTACATTAAATGACCTTTCCGCCGACAGGAGATAACTATAATTGACTTCGGGAACAATGTTTAATCCCCGCCTGTTGATCCGGATGCTCTTGCCGACAGACTCTCCGGCAAGAAGGTTTGGCTGTACGCTCACGCCAACCGTATAAGCGTGCTTATTTCCGTTATGCCTGAAAAGGAGATTGATCGTATTGGTAGTAAACGAGTAAGAATACCGGTTGCTCAGTGAATCTATCTTTCTCATGAAAAAGTTAAGAGTTTCACGATCATTTGTATACTCCGAATACCCAAAAGCGTATGCGACTTCGACGCGGGAATTCCTGGTAACAGGTTCTATGTAGGAAATTCGGCCGCTCGTACTGAAATTTTCATTTTCATCTCTGAGGAACTGCCGTTGTACGGAATCTCTGTTTAGATTCCCTGCATTATCATAGTACAGCACAAAAGCATTCACATTTTCCTGAGCTGTATTACTTCCGCTTTTTAAGGACAGCTCAGCAAAAACATTTCTGCCCGTTTTACCGAATTTATGGTTCGCAACAACGCGTGCGCCAATTCCGGGTGAAGAAGAATAGGCATCTTCAATAGACTCCTGGTTCAGGCTGTCTGTTATAAAAGAATAAACCTGTTTATTCTGACGAAGCATCGACTTACTTCTCCCGTCCTTTTTATTCATCGAAAAGAATGGCGTAACCTGCACAAAGTTCAGGCTATCCTCATACTCCAGTGTCCACTGAAGATGATGTCCGTAGCCGGTGTTTTTGCTGTTAGTCGTATCTGTATTCAGGATAAGCCTGTTGTCGGGATAAATATTCGTCCTGAAGGTTTCCGAAAACAGCCTGTTGATAGTCTTCGAAAAGCCGTAATTACCATAAGAACTGAAATTCTTATCATATTTTTCCCTGTAATTAAACCCCGCAGCTGTTACGGTTGAAAGACCATTATTCACAGAGTTTATTTCGTACTCAGCTCCGGGCATGCGGGCGTTATTATTATTCATATTCCCGTAAAATGCTGTTTCCCGGTTATTATTTAAGTAATTAACCATCCCGGAAAGCTGGTAACGGCCTTCCGTACCTTCTCCCGCCGAAGCATTTCCGAAGTACCCCTTTCTGAGATTCGCCCAGGTTTTAATGTTGATGATCTTCTGATATCCGCCGTCTGTTCCCCCGGTCAGCCTGGCCTTATCTCCATAATCATCTATGACCTGGATCTTTTCAATCAGATTTGCCGGAATATTCCGGATAGCGGTTTCAACATCCCCGCCGAAAAAGTCTCTCCCGTTAACTTTAACTCTTGTAACGATCTTGCCCTGGGCTATCAGGTTGCCTTCCCGGTTGATATTGATGCCCGGCAGCTTCTTCAGCAGATCAATCGTAAACGCATTCTCACGGATAAGATAGCTGCGGGCCCGATACTCTATGGTATCTTTCTTGATAATGATCGCCCTCCTCGCCAGTATCGAGATCGGATCCAGCTCATAAGATTGAGGTAAAAGCTGTAATGTGTCCAGTACAACCAGGTATTTGCTGCCATCCAGCGTATAATCTTTTTCTAATGTCTGGTAGCCGAGATTTGAGACGGTGAGAAGAAAATTCAGAGAAGTAATACCTGCCAGAATGAACTCCCCTTCATCTGAAGTCCTTACAATAATGGTATCCGATGAAGATGTCAGTTTAACAGTCGCTCCTCCTATTCCCGTCCCCATTGTGTCCTGTAATACCCCCCTTACCTCATAACGGCCCTGGGCGTACAGACAACCTGTGAAAAGCAAAAAAGTAAACAACGCGACTGACGCCTTCATTTAAATATATTTAAGCGGGACTGCATCCGCAATGCCCGGAAAAAGTATGAGTCAACAGTATAAACGCCTGTATCAGCCGATCATTATAAATTCATTAAAGAAAGGTATAAATACCCCGGCAATTTACAGGTGTATTGTTCAGGTCTCTTAATCCGTTTCAATCCTCTGCAGCGATTTAGTATCCAGTAATTTCCTTTCGTCAAACTCAGATAATCTCTTGT
>JBQGEO010000256.1:0-2811 GCA_052039655.1 Pararcticibacter sp. | reverse complement strand
AAGATCTCCTGTTGGGGGTCGCCACCGGTGATGCGCTGGGTGTTCCGGTAGAATTTAAAGATAGAGAAGATATTGCGCAACGACCGGTAACGGAGATGATTGGAAACGGTACGTATAATTTACCTCCGGGTACCTGGTCTGATGATAGTTCACTAACCTTTTGTTTAGCGGAAGCTCTGATTGAAGGTTTTTCCATGGAAACGATTTCTTCGAAATTCCAGGATTGGGCTTACAATAATTATTGGACCCCATATGGTTCTGTTTTCGATATTGGAATTGCGACAAAGGAGGCAATTAACAGATTGAAAACAGGAGTACGCCCTGACCTGGCCGGCGGCTTTTATGAAGAGGAAAACGGGAACGGCTCACTCATGCGGATTCTACCTCTTCTCATTTACATGAAGGATAAGCCAATAGAAGAAAGATATGCATTAACGAGAGCGGTATCCTCCATCACCCATGGGCATATCAGATCAGTCATCGCTTGTTTTTATTACCTGGAATTTGCAAGGGTATTAAGAGAGAGTAAAGACATGATCAAAACCTATTATTTGCTTCAGGAAACTGTTCCGTCTTATCTTAATTCGATTGGAATTAATAAGGCAGAAATAAATGTCTTTAAGCGCCTTTTCCATGGAGACATTTCTGCCCTGGAAGAGAAAGATATTTTTAGTTCCGGGTATGTGCTGCACACTCTTGAGGCAAGTATCTGGTGTTTGCTTACTACCGACAACTACTCCGGGGCTGTTCTTAAAGCTGCTAATTTGGGTAGTGATACAGATACAACCGGGGCTGTCACAGGAGGCCTTGCAGGAATACTTTACGGTCATGAATCTATTCCGGAAAAATGGGTCAGTCAGTTGGCAAGGCTGGATGATATTTTAGATCTGGCCTGGAGGTTGGAGCAAAGGTTTGGGTAATACGGCATGGGCAATAGGGATATTTTTACCTGAATATTTTATATTCGTTCACTTTCGGGAGAATGATCATCCTCGAATATCAATTTAAAAAAATGAAAAGAGCTTTGTTATCAGTCGCTTTAATATTCTTTACAGGTTTGTATGTATCCCGGTCCTATGGCCAAAATGTTCGTAAAGCCGGAATAAACAAGCATGACCGATCTGTAAATAGCCAGTGGAGCGGAAAACGCGTAGCATTCCTTGGCGATTCAATGACTGAAAAAAAGACTGGTGATACTTCTTTTGTATATTGGGAATACCTGGCCGCGTTGCTTGGAGTGCAACCTTATGTATATGGTATAAGTGGTAATCAATGGGATGGCATTTATAAACAAGCGGTCAAACTCTCTCAGGAACATCCCAATGACGTTGACGCTATCATTATTTTTGCCGGAACCAATGACTACAATCATGGAGTTCCTTTGGGCGAATTTTATGAAGAAATCACTAAAACAACAAATCACAACGGGAAAGAAGTTACCCGTAAATATCGGGAGCCTGTTATAACATCCACTACTTTCTGCGGCCGTATTAATACCGTGTTATCTTATCTGAAAGAAAAATTCCCCCAACAGCAGATTGTCCTTATGACTCCCATCCACCGGGGATATGCAAAATTTAATGATAAGAATATTCAGCCTGAAGAGAGTTTTGCCAATGGCCAGGGCCTTTACATTAACGACTATGTTCATCTGCTTAAACAAGCATCAGAAAATTGGTCAATCCCTGTCATAGATCTTTTTTCTATCTCCGGCCTTTATCCTCTTACTTTCTCGCAATCGGGCTATTTCCGGAACAAGGACACAGATCTTTTGCATCTTAATCAAAGCGGAAATTATCGGCTGGCTAAGACCATCCAATATCAGTTACTGGCGTTGCCGTCAACATTTAATCAGTAAGCGGAACGAAGTACCGTTAATTTTAGATGCAAATAGGCGGTAGAAAAAGTCCCCTGATAATAACGCCACGCATTAGCGATAATGTGGATATGCATTATGTTTCGTAACATCCGGATATCTTCAATTTTGAGATATTCCATCAAGGTTGCCGAAATATGCCGGTATACTCATGATACTTTTTACTCCTTTATCTTTAGTCTTTGCTGATATTTTATTCTCTTTAATGAATTCGAACTGGCATCTATAAAAACAAAACTGTGAAAATAAATCAAAACGCGATAATAATAACAGGTGGCCCGGGTATGGGGAAAACATCTGTCATTGATATGCTGGAAAGCTCGGGATACTGCTGTATTCATGAGTCGGGAAGGGATATCATCAGGCATGAACAAGAAACAAACGGAAACAAGCTACCTTGGGGAGACCGGGTCAGTTTTGCTAATGAGATGTTCAAAAAGGCGGTTGCTGATTACAACACAGAGTTTAATAAAGAGGAGTTCGTCTTTTTTGACAGGGGGATTCCTGATGTTATCGGATATCTGGTTTTGTGTGATCTTCCTGTAGCAGGGGAGATGTGGGCAGCCGCAAAATCTTATCGTTATAATGAAACCGTGTTCATTACACCGCCATGGCGCGAAATATATGTGAATGACGCCCAGCGAAAGCAAACTTTTGAAGAAGCTGAAGCTACTTTTGATGTGATGAAACAGATATACAAAGGACTTGGATACTCTCTGATTGAACTTCCGAAGTTCTCTATAAGAGAGAGAGCATCTTTTGTCCTTAAAAATATGAAATGAGGCTCCTTATGTTTGGTAGAAGATTGGATTGAAGATGGTTTTAATTGGTTAAATATTAGTATAATGCAATGGTGGAATTCTTTTGTAACAATTCCTGGCAGCATGTGAACAATTACCCCCTTAAAGTTTCCTAAATAAATCCTTCTGACCGTT
>JBQGEO010000255.1:0-1795 GCA_052039655.1 Pararcticibacter sp. | reverse complement strand
GAAAGATGTGTTATCCAAATTTGCACGTACTCCCTATATTAAAGCCATTATTAATGCCCGGAATCAATCTGTAAAAATCCAGGATGCCGGAATTACTCATGGCTTTCCCCGGGAAAAAGGGGTGACGCTAACCATTGATCTGTGTCCATCTCACAAACCTCTCGACCGGGTAATATTTACCGCTCTTATTGCTGAATTTAAGAAGTCAGAACGGCCGGTGCCTCTCGCTCTGTCAGTGACTGGTAAATTCCTGGCGACCCATTTAAGAGATATCGAATGGCTGAAAGACCTGGAAAGATCCCGCGATCTTTCTTTAACATGGATCAATCATACTTATAATCATTACTTCAATCCAGCAGCTCCGCTGGATAGCAATTTCCTGCTGAAGCCAGGTACTGACATTCCTTTTGAAATTCTTGAAACAGAACTGAAGATGCTTAAGGCAGGCTTAATGCCTTCCGTGTTTTTCAGATTTCCGGGCTTGATATCAGACCGGAAAATAGTGGAGACGGTAACTAATTATGGTTTAATTCCGGTGGGCAGCGATGCATGGCTTGCTAAAGGGCAAAGAGCGGCCAATGGAAGTATAGTTTTGATTCATGGGAATGGCAATGAGCCCCTGGGGATAAAGGACTTCATCTCGTTATTGCGGGTTGAGAGGAAAAATGTTCTGGATAAAGAATGGCTTATGTACGACCTGAGGAAGAGTTTATCAGACGAATTCAAATAATGAATACAGACATTGACCTTCTGTTTGCCGCAGAAAGTTTCTTTAGTTTTTATTCTTCTTTGTATAGGATGAAATTGTTTTTGGCGACGTCCGGACGACAATTCTCACATTGTACGCTCTGGTGTAGTTTCCCGCTTTTAAATAAATCGTAAGCGGATTGATAGCTGGCGATCGCCATGTCTGTAAGGGACTTTGATAAAACATGTGATTTTTGCCCGTCGTTTTGCCTGTCATACAAATATGTTTCCACCTTTTGCCGGGGGCTGAGAATGACGAGGCTATCCTGCCGGAGATAAGACAACTTCTGATAGGTTCCCATAAAAGCACGGGGGGCATAACGGCTGTCCAGTACATTCTTTCCATAAAAGGTGCTTTCGTAATTCCAGTGGAGTAAGCTAAACAATGTAGGGTAGATATCTATTTGGGAACATATTTTGTCAAAGACCTGTTGTTGAACGCCGGGAGCGTTTAATATGATACATGGAATATGATATTTGCTGATATCTATTTCATTTTTTCCCGCGCTGCTGGCACAATGATCGGCAACAATAATGATCACCGTATTCTTGTACCATGGCTTTTCCTCTATTTTTTTTAGAAAATTGCCTATGGCATAATCCGTGTATCTGACTGCAGCGTCCCGTGTGCCTGGCTGCATTTGTATTTTTCCCGAAGGAAAGGTAAAGGGACGATGATTGGAGGTGGTCATCACAAAATCGTAAAAGGGCTTGCCTTTTTTACTGTCAGCATCTGAACCCTGTATAACTGCGTTAAAGAGATCTTCATCACATATTCCCCACGCATTTTCGAAATGGACTTCGCTGTCTTTAATACGCGTTCTTCTTGTATGATAGTTGTCGCCAAGTTTAACATTTCTGCCCCGGTCAGTAATCGTATACCCGTTGCTCCCAAAATATTGATTCATATTATCGAAATAACCGTCACCGCCATAATAGAAATTGCTGACGTATCCCGCCTCCTCGAAAATATGTCCTGTAGTGTTAAGCTTTTCATTTCCCTGACGTCTGACAATACTGCTCCCCGGAGTCGGAGGAACCGACAGCG
>JBQGEO010000254.1:0-3139 GCA_052039655.1 Pararcticibacter sp. | reverse complement strand
TAATCACGATCTTTCAACTTTCAGCAAGCTTGTTAACTTTGCGGATTAAATTAAATTCAGAATGACTACTAAGGAAATAAGGCAGGCTTTTTTAGATTTTTTTGCAGCCAAAGGACATCAGATCGTTCCTTCAGCTCCTATTGTTGTGAAGGATGATCCTACTTTGATGTTCACGAATGCAGGAATGAACCAGTTTAAAGAAATTTTCCTGGGAGAAAAACCTGTTAAGTATCCGAGAGTGGCCGACACACAGAGATGTTTGCGCGTGTCGGGAAAACATAATGATCTGGAGGAAGTAGGGATTGACACTTATCATCATACGATGTTTGAAATGCTCGGCAACTGGAGCTTTGGCGATTACTTCAAGGAAGAGGCCATTGCCTGGAGCTGGGAATTACTGACAGGTGTATACGGCATCCCGAAAGACCGCCTTTATGTAACGGTTTTCGAGGGGGATGAAAAGGAAGGTCTCCCCAAAGACCAGGAAGCCTATGATTTCTGGAAGCAATGGATCGATGAAGACAGGATCCTTTTGGGAAATAAGAAGGACAACTTCTGGGAAATGGGGGATACCGGGCCCTGCGGCCCCTGTTCTGAAATTCACGTAGACTGCCGCCCCGACGATCAGCGGCAGCAGAAAGACGGAAGGGTCCTGGTGAACGCAGACGATCCTCAGGTGATCGAGATCTGGAATAATGTATTTATGCAATTTAACCGTCTTAAAGATGGTTCTCTTCAGCTCTTACCAGCTCAGCATGTGGATACGGGAATGGGACTTGAGCGCCTGGTTCGTATTCTCCAGGAGAAATCGTCCAACTATGATACAGACGTATTCCAGCCCCTGATCCGGTTCATCTCGGAGAAGAGCGGCATTGCTTACAACCAGGGTGAAAGCATGGAGAAGACAGATATAGCGATGCGGGTGATGGCAGACCATATCCGGGCGATTTCCTTTGCCATCGCCGACGGCCAGCTGCCTTCCAATGTAAAGGCAGGATATGTCATCAGAAGGATATTGAGAAGGGCCGTAAGGTACGCTTATACCTTCCTCGGCTTTAAAGAACCTTTTTTCAACACCCTGGTACCGGTACTTGCCGAACAGTTTGACGGGGTATTCCCCGAGCTGAAGGCACAGCAGGAATTCGTTCAGAAGGTGATCTTTGAAGAAGAAGTATCCTTCCTGAGAACGCTTGCTACCGGCATCCAGCGATTCGAAAGATATACATCGGAAACCCCTCTGGTAGACGGAGAGTTTGCATTTGAGCTATATGATACCTTTGGCTTCCCCATCGACCTCACCGAACTGATGGCCCGGGAAAAAGGTCTTAGTGTCGACATGGACGGTTTTAACAAAGCGCTCGAGGCACAGAAAGCCCGGTCAAGGGCGGCAACATCTGTGGATACCGGCGACTGGATCATTCTGAATGAGGGGGACGAGAATGAGTTTGTGGGATATGATGCTGCTGAATCGGATGCTACCATCCTGAAATACCGCAAAGTAAAAGCGAAAGGAAAAGAGCAATACCAGCTGGTACTCGACAGAACTCCGTTTTATGCGGAAAGCGGAGGCCAGGTTGGTGATACCGGCTATATATTTCCGGAGTCGGGGGTATCTGAGCGGGAGAGCGCCCTCAGGATCACCGATACAAAGAAAGAGAATGCGCTGATCATCCATTTTACCGACAGCATACCAGAAGGTTTCAACCTTACCGGAAAGGTGAGATGTGTGATTGATACAGAAAGACGCCTCGATACGGAAAACAACCACTCTGCCACGCATCTTCTGCAGGCTGCACTACGCCAGGTGCTGGGCACCCATGTTCAGCAGAAAGGATCACTTGTGAATGAAGAATATTTGCGGTTCGACTTCTCTCATTTCACAAAAGTAAGCGATGAAGAACTTGAGCAGATAGAAACGATCGTGAATCAGAAGATCCGGGAAAATATTCCTTTGAAAGAAGAACGGAATGTTCCTTTCCAGGAAGCGTTAGAAAGAGGGGTAACAGCACTGTTCGGCGAGAAGTATGGTGAATTCGTGCGCATCATCACCTTTGATGACCAGTATTCAAAAGAACTGTGCGGAGGTACGCATGTGAAGGCAACCGGGCAGATCGGCTACTTCAGGATCATTTCCGAAAGTGCAGTAGCTGCAGGGGTAAGAAGGATCGAGGCGATCACCGGAAAAGCGGTTGAAGCTTTCGTAAATGAACAAAGCAAGCTTATAAACCAACTGAAGAACCTTCTTAAAAACCCGAAAGACTTGTCGAAATCAGTGGAAAGCCTTCTTGAGGAAAACAGCAAACTGAAAAAGGAAATTGAAAAAAGCGTATATGAAAAGGCTGCGGGACTGAAGGATGAACTCAAAGGAAAAGCTGAAAACATTGGCGGTATTGATTTTATTGCAGCGAAAATAGAGCTTGGCAGCGCAGATGCTATCAAAAATCTCGCTTATTCGTTGAAAGAGTCGATGGATAATCTCTTCCTTGTACTGGGAAGTGAGAATGAGGGCAAGCCATCATTGACAGTCATGATCTCTGAAAACCTGGTGGGTGAAAAATTCCATGCGGGTAATATCGTAAGGGAACTGGCAAAAGAAATTAAAGGCGGGGGAGGCGGCCAGCCGTTTTATGCTACAGCAGGAGGGAAGGATGCTTCCGGCCTGGATGCGGCACTCAATAAAGCACGCGGGATTGTAGCTGCAGGGCTCTGACCCGCGCAGCATAATTATTAATTTTAAAAGAGGCTGTATCAACATGATGCAGCCTCTTTTTTTTATCAGGAAACAAAAAAGCGCACTGCCTGTTGAATTTTTTAAGGGGTTCGACAAAGGTACTTAATATGCACTTCGATAAAATTCATAATAAAGGACAGGCCAGACTGTTTAAAAACGATTTCCTGGAGAGTTTAACCAAAACACGCCCATGGGTGATCTACAGCTTATATCTTCCATTTAATGCATGGCTTTTATACTATGCCCATACAGCACTCAATTTCTCGTTTGGGTTCATTACAGGGCTGTTTTTTGCTGCACTGGCATTCTGGACACTCTTTGAATATTTTGCCCACCGTTACCTGTTCCATTATGAAGCGACAAGCAGCCTTGGAAAGAAAATTGTCTACATTTTTCATGGGAATCACC
>JBQGEO010000253.1:0-2109 GCA_052039655.1 Pararcticibacter sp. | reverse complement strand
ACGACATACTTTCGGTATGGTGTATAAAGCTCTCGCAGGGCATGAGATTGGTAAACATTTTTGACATCAATTTAGTCAATTGTGCTAGACTTGCCTGCTATATAATAATAGATTTGTTTTAGCAGGTGGGTAATGCAAGCCGGCTTAACCAGTGATAAATCTAAAAGGAGCGCCAAATCCTTTCTTTTTAAGGAAAGGATCGTTATCTTTAAAAAAACCAAAATTATAGACAAGACTTCTACATGCGAAAGGATATAATTTTAAAAAAGGCCGGACTTTTGTTCCTCGGTTTTATTTTCTCTTTGCAGTTGCTGGGAGAGAAACCAGATCTCAGTTTTACTACTTTCACTTCCCGGGATGTCTTATCTGCCAACACTGTTTATGCAATTCTTAAGGATCATTTTGGCTTCTTATGGGTGGCGACAGAAGATGGGCTTAATCGCTTTGACGGTACCTCTTTTAAAGTATACCGGCATATCAGCGGTAAGGCTGCTTCTTTGCCTGCAAATCATGTTACTTCGCTTTTTGAGGATTCTGAGGGGAGTTTGTGGATCGGAACGAATGGCGGGTCAGTGAGTATTTATGACAGGAACAGGGATGAATTTATAGATTTAGTTAAGGAAAACCCTTCGATCACCGGGCTCGCTGCAACCTCGATCTCGGAAGATGAGAAGGGCGATATCTGGGTCGCTTCCTATAACGGACTTTATGTTCTGGATAGGAAAAGCCGTAAAGTGAGCCGTGTTTACAAGCAGGGTAAATCACCGGGTAAGTTTCACAGTAACACGGTCATCTCCCTTCTCCGGGATTCGCGAAAAACGATGTGGGTTGGTACGAGCGCCGGGTTATATCGGTATGATAAGAAAAAGGATTCCTTTATCCGTGTGCTGAACTCTGCTGCCGGGCCCTGTTTTATTCTTTCTTTGTCACAAGATATTAAGGGGCGCATCCTGGCGGGAACTCAAAGCGGTTTGCATATATTAAGTCCGACCGGGAAAATGATAAGTACAATAAGTCATGATGGCGTTCCTTCAATCAGCAGCGATATTATATACGATGTGAAGAGTGCCCGGGATGGACTTGTCTGGCTGGGAACTGAAGAAGGATTAAATCTTATCGATATCGACAAGGGGCTGGTGTATAAATATCCGGCAGACAGGAGGAGTAGAAACAGCTTAAAGGCCAAGTCTATACGGTCTATATGTTTTGATGAAGATGGAATTGGCTGGGTCGGAATGTTTCAGGGAGGGATCAGCAAATATGATCAGAATTATACAAGTTTTAAGCTGGCAGAGAGTAATCCCTTTGATCATAAAGGGCTTAGCGCCCCGGTGGTAACCTCTTTTGCCGAATATCCGGGAAAAGGAGTGTTTGTGGGGACTGACGGTGGGGGCGTGGATTTGTTTCAACCTGCAGGCGGCAGTTTTGTTCATTACCAGGTTTTACCGGAAAATTCGTCAAAAGATAAAACACTTTCTGTTCTTGCTCTTGCAATGACCCGTGATAAGAAGTTGTGTATCGGAACCTATCTGGACGGGGTATATGTGGTTGACCTGACGAATGGTAAAAAGACACACCTGGTTAAAGGTCCAGGTCCGGAAAACCTGAATTTTAGCGATGTTTTCTGTATCCGCGAGGACAGGAAGGGACTTATATGGATTGGTACGAATGGCGGAGGCATTAACCTTTATGATCCATCGAATGGCAATATCCGTAAATTGCTGAATAGCCCGGGAAACCCGGCGGACCCCGGTCATCTTTCCCACCCGGTAATAAGAGCCCTGGAAGAGGATCACAGCGGAAATATGTGGATCGGTTCTTTTGGCGGGGGGATTTCTGTATGGCATCCGCAAACAGAAAAATTCACCTTCTATTCGAGGGAGAAAAACGGGCTCCCCAGTAATTATATCATCACAATCTGTGAAGACAGAAAGGGTAATATCTGGGTGGGAACTAACGGTGGTGGGTTAAGCCTGTTAAACAGGAAGACAGGTCGCTTTGTCACTTATTCTGAAAAGGATGGACTGGCTAATGATGCTGTTCAGAAGATTATTGAAGATAAGAATGGGAAAATATGGGTCAGCACGAACAGGGGAATCAGCAGTTTTG
>JBQGEO010000252.1:0-9556 GCA_052039655.1 Pararcticibacter sp. | reverse complement strand
TGATGTCGAGAGGTATTCGGCTTCTTCATCCGTATCTGCAACAATAGCATTTACACAAGCCAGCACATAAGGCTCCTTCAGGCTTTCAGAGGGACGAAAGTTCTTCCTGTACAAATCAATAGCTGTCAGGAACTGTGCAGGAGCAAAATGGCTGGCAAAAGCATACGGCGAACCTTTTGATGCCGCCAGGTAAGCGCTGTCTGTGCTCGACCCAAGGATCCATATCGGTATGTTAAGGCCCTCCCCCGGATTAGCTCTAACTTTGGCATCGCTGTTATCCGAAGAAAAAAATTGCTGAAGCTTTTCCACATCCGCCGGAAAATGGTGATGTGAATGAAAGTTCTCTCCCCTAATCGCAAGTGCAGTAGCCTGATCAGTTCCCGGCGCTCTTCCAAGCCCAAGGTCTATCCTTCCCGGATAAAGGGATTCAAGAGTACCAAATTGCTCGGCTACGATTAAAGGCGCATGATTAGGAAGCATTATTCCACCAGAACCGACCCTGATAGTGCTTGTGCGCCCTGCTATATATCCAATCAGAACGACTGTAGCTGAGCTTGCCACATTGATCATATTATGATGTTCGGCGAACCAGTAACGTTCGTAACCTAGTTTCTCGGCAAGTACAGCCAGATCAAGACTATTACGAAAAGAATCCGCCGCCGTCTGGCCTTCACTTATAGTGGCCAGATCAAGAACCGAGATAGTAATATCAGATAGTGTTTTTCGTGTCATTATTCTTCCGGCAGGATTGATGTTGTACGCCGGTCTCACTTTATACGAAGGTAAATCAAATGACACTCAGGCGCCAGCCTCTCCCTTAGAAATGACTTTCAATTCACAACCCTCCTGTCCGGAAAGGAACGTCTGTACCGTTCGGAACCGGACACTCCGGATCAGGTCTCCAAAATCAAAAACCTGACATACAAACACTTATACTACCGGCACACATTCTGTAAATTTAAACAAGATTTTTTCGTAAAGCTCATGATCAGAAATTACTTAAAAGCTGCCTGGCGCAACCTGTTAAAAAACAAATCGTTTTCATTCATTAATATTTTAGGTCTTGCTATTGGTATGGCCAGTGCCATCCTTATTTTTCTCTGGATATACAACCAGGTAAGCCACGATCGTTTTCACGAAAAAACAGACAGGATCTTTGTAATGAATAACAGGGACCATTTCAGTGGTAATCTGTGGGCCTGGTCAAGCACCCCAAAAATCATGGGTCCTACTTTGAAACAGGATTATCCGGAGGTAGAGGAGTTTGCACGCACCAATAACTGCAATTTCTTTCTCACTCTCGGCGAGAAGAAAATGCAGGCAGAAGGAATCTTCACAGATCCCGGCTTTTTCAAAATGTTCAGCTTCCCCCTCATCAAAGGAAATATCAGCGACGCGCTCAATTCCACCAACAAAATTGTCTTAACCGAAAAGCTCGCCGGAAAACTTTTTGGAGATGAAGACCCTATAGGCAAAACAGTGAAGATAGACAGTGCTCACTACATGGTAGTAAGCGGAGTACTAAAAGATTTCCCCAACAATACAATTTTCAGGGGAGAATATCTCCTGCCCTGGTTATATATGAAAAAGCTCGGTTGGGATGACCAGTTCTGGGGCAATAACTCCATCAGAACATTCATCCTATTAAAACAGGGCGTTAATCAACAGGCATTTGACAAAAAAATAAAAAACATTACAATCAACCACAGCTCCAAAGCAGGCGAAACGTCTACTACAGAAGTATTCACCCAAAACCTGGGAGATTCATGGCTTTATTCCAAGCCTGTTAATGGTTATTACACTTCCGGCCGGATTGAAATGGTCAGGTTGTTTACCATTGTTGCAGGTTTCATCCTGCTCATTGCGTGCATTAATTTTATGAATCTCAGCACAGCCAGAAGTGAGAAAAGAGCGAGGGAGGTTGGGATCCGGAAAGTGGTCGGAGCCCCCCGCATTCATTTAATTATTCAGTTTATAAGTGAAAGTATCTTACTATCTTTTATTGCCGGTATTGTAGCCCTGCTCTTAGTCCTGGTTAGTCTAAAGGGTTACAATCAGTTGGTAGGGATCGAACTTTCTCTCGATTTCTCCAGCCCCGGCTTCTGGCTGGTGTTCATCCTGTTCATAATATTTACAGGCATACTCGCCGGAAGCTATCCAGCATTTTTCCTTTCCTCTTTCAAACCCGTTAAGGTGCTAAAAGGCACATTCAAAAAAGTCCAGGCGGCAATTAACCCCCGGAAAGTACTGGTAGTACTGCAATTTACATTTGCTGTTATACTGATTATATGCACCATCATTGTCAAACACCAGATTAACTTCGCGCTTTCCCGTGATTCAGGTTATTCCCGTAATCAATTAGTATACAGTTATCTTCAGGGCGAAACTGAAAAAAATTACCTTCTCATCAGAAATGAGCTACTAAGTTCAGGAGCCGCCATCTCTGTAAGCAAGAACATGAGCCCCATTACACAGCGGTACAGTGACGGCTGGGGCTATGAATGGCAGGGCTGCACGGAACAGGATAAGAAATTGGACTTTATCAGGATGTCGGCAGATGCGGATTTTACCAGGACAATGGGCGTTAAGCTTATTGAGGGCAGAGACATCGACATCTATAAATATGCCACTGACTCCAATGCGATGCTGATAAATGAAACCGCTTTAAAGCTAATGCGCATTAAAAACCCCGTTGGACAGATCATAAAAGGGGATGGCGGCACCTGGCATATCATTGGTGTCATAAAGGATTTCATTTTCGAATCTCCCTATGCTAAAGTGAATCCTCTCTTTGTCCTGGGCCCGAAGTCATGGTTTAACGTCATGCATTATAAACTCAACCCTGCAAAAACAACAGAAGAAAGCCTGCGTATCGCGGGAGAGATCTTTAAAAAATATAATCCCGAATATCCCTTTCAGTATACCTTTACCGACGACTCCTATGCCGAAAAATTTAAAGAGGAGCAACGTACGGGAACCCTGGCAAGCCTGTTCGCCGGACTTACCATTTTCATATCATGCCTGGGACTGTTTGGACTTGCCGCATATATGGCTGAAAACCGTACAAAAGAAATTGGGATCCGGAAAGTGCTCGGAGCAAGCATATACAGTATCACATCACTTCTTTCGATCGATTTTTTAAAATTGGTGATCCTTTCTTTTCTCATCGCATCTCCGCTCGCCTGGTATGCCATGAACCTCTGGCTGAAGAACTATGATTACAGGATTGAGATAGAATGGTGGACATTTATTCTGGCCAGCTTGCTAACGATACTCATTGCCCTTGGAACAGTTAGTTTCCAGGCAATCAGGGCAGCGATGGCTAAGCCGGTAAGAAGTTTACGAACCGAATAGCACAAAAGGCATTTTTGTCCGCAAATTATATCAAATTTGTACGATGGAAGATTCCTTTATGATTGAAATCGCTTATCAGGGTAAACAGCTTGAATTTGAAGCAAGATTAAGGATTACCGGCTATACTCACAAAATCGAGGTCATCGTGGAAGATATCCCGGTTCTTTTCGAACCAGACGAAGAACGTACTTACAGGGCACTGATCTCCCAGGAGCACACAGAGACCGCACATAAGATTAAAGCCGGGATCTTAGAGGCAATCGCCCAAAAGCTGGAATTGCTGACACGATAAGATCAAAAACAAAGGGCCGGACAAACCGGCCCCTTGTTCTGTGTAAGGTATATCTTAACCCTGGTATGCTTTCATGAAGATCGCTTTAATATCTTCAGCAGTCACCTCTCTTGGATTTCCTCCGGTACATGCATCCGCCATTGCCTGAGCAGCCAGCCTGTCCAGGTCTGCCGGATTAAAGGCAGTTTCCTTCAATTTTGGAATGTTCAATTTAACGGCCATGTCTTTTAAAACTTTAATGGCAGCCTGTCGTGCTTCTTCTACTGAAAGACCTTCGATATTGACGCCCAGAGCAGCTGCGATATCTTTAAATTTCCCAGCACAGACTTCAGAGTTAAACTCTTCAACATAAGGAAGCAACAACGCATTCGCAACACCATGAGGTAGATCATACTCAGAACCCAGCTGGTGTGCCATTGAATGCACAATACCCAGTCCGCAATTAGAGAATGACAGGCCAGCTATGTAAGAAGCCCAGGCCATTTTCGACCGTGCTTCCAGGTTCTTCCCATCTTTTACCGCATCTTCCAGGCTCTCTCCGATCAGCCGGATTGCCTCGAGAGCCAGCGTATCGGAAAGGCGAAAAGCACCTTTCGTAATATAAGCTTCAATTGCATGGGTCAGAGCATCCATTCCGGTAGCCGCAGTGAGGCCTGCCGGTTTATTGATCATGAGTTCGGGGTCGTTTATTGCAACCGAAGCCAGCGAGTTCGGATCTACGATTACCATCTTAATTTTGCGGACCTCATCGGTAATCACATAATTAATGGTTACTTCCGAAGCAGTCCCTGCCGTCGTGTTTACCGCAACAATGGGCACCGACTTGTTCTTCGACTTACATACCCCTTCGTACTGAGGCATTTCGCCACCATTTGTAAAGAGTATACCTATTGCTTTTGCAGCATCCTGAGGAGAACCGCCGCCGATAGAGAGCAAGCCGTCACATCCTTCAGCTTTAAAAAGCTCAAGACCGTCATAAACGTTCTTCATCGTTGGATTAGGTTTTACATCATCGAAAATTACATAATCTATCGATGCTTTATCCAGAACATCAGTAACCTTTGCTACAACACCTACCGACCGCAGTACTTTGTCCGTTACGACCAGAAGTTTCTTAAGCTTTAGCTTTTCAACTTCTGCGCCTGCTTCCTGTATCGCTCCTGGTCCTACGAGGTTTACAGGAGGGAAATAAATTCTTCTTACTGGTTCCATAAAAAATGTGGTTCTATTTTCCGTCAAAAATATCAGCCGGCAGCCTTCTAAAAATGATCCTGGTTATTTATATCCGTGACCTGTAGCAGTAGAACACAGCATAGCCACCTCCCGTACGAAAGCGGACAATACACATTCATAAGCGAACATTTTTACCTTTCAGACACATAACAAACATTTGATTATCAATAAAATAACTATATGGTATCTGATTGGCATCTATAGAAGCAAACACAATAAATGAAAAGATGGAAAATAACGAAATATTCTCACCGGCTTATATCCGCCGTTCACCGGAAACTTTCTGCCGGTCACCTAATTAGCATTGCCCGGGTACCAGCTCCACACTACTTTTGATTCAACAAAACAAACGCAAACAAATCAACAACTCATAACACAAAATTATTACAATCATGAAAACTCTAAAAGCCCTCACTGCCGCCCTTCTGATTATCTTCTCAGTAAATGCATTCGCTGATGAAAACAACAAAAACGCTAAATCTAAAATGGAAGCCGCTGTCGTTACCTATGTGGATGCGATGAAGAACGGCAAAGTAAAAGATCTGACTGCGTTGTTCGATCAGGACTTAAAGTATACGATATCACGCGGAGATGTCATTTTGAACTTTAACAAAACGCAGCTGTTAGCCGAGCTCAAGAACCACGAAAACATCATCCAGAACTGTACTACCGATTATTCTATTATCGAGTCTAATCCCGTTCAGTCCATCGTGAAGGTCAACCTGAAATATGACAGTTTCACAAAAGTTAACTTCGTGACTCTTTCAAATACAAGCAAAGGCTGGAAGATCACAAATATCTCCTCCTCCTACTCTACTTCCTATCAATAAGATTGATTTAACTATACATATGTTCATGGGCCGGGAAACCGGCCTTTTTTTATGTTACTCTAGTTGAACCCCAGATTTTACCATCCGGGATATATTGCTCTTTCGGAAAGCTTAAGAGAACGAGTTATCCAGCATATCCGGGGTCAGTATCTAACACGCCAGTTCCTTCGGATCTTCCGTCCCGTTCAGCTTCCTGATAACGCGCGCCGGGTTTCCTACAGCAAGAGAATCAGCCGGAATATCTTTCACCACAACCGAACCCGCCCCAATTACGCAGCGGTCGCCAATGGTAACACCCGGGCAAATAGTCACATGCCCCCCGATCCAGCAGCGCTCACCGATGGTTACGGGCCTGCAATCTTCCCAGGTATCCCGCTCGTCGGCATCAAGCGGATGACGGGCTGTATAAATATGAACACCAGGTGCCAGCATTGTGTGAGCGCCAATGGTCACTTTCGCACCGTCGAGGATCACCCCTCCGAAATTTATAAAGACCTTTTCCCCTGCATAAATGTGATCGCCGTAATCACAATAGAACGGCGGCTCAAAGTGAATATTCTTTGCTGAGTTCGGACACAGCTCGTTTAGTACAGCCTTGAAATTCTCTGTGTAGTATTCGGTTACATTCAACCGGTGAAGGATCCGCTTAACTTTTGTCCTGATAGCGATCATTTCATCGCTGTGCGCGTCGTACGGTTCCCCGTCAAACATCTTTTCTTTCTGTGTCTTCATAAAAAATCCAGCTGTTACAGCCTGTAATTCTACCAAATATTATGTTTCCTCACCGGCCATTTATCAAATGATCATTGGCAATCCGAAACTTTTCAAATATAGCATATACGCAATTGAGGAATAGATATAATATTTTATGATAAGACAGACGACACAATTTTGGGGCGGTAGCGGTATGGTTGTTAAAACTATTGCAAAGATTTATGCAAAGGAGACCATGTGTCTGAACGGGCATATCTTTATGATAGGCCAGCTTCCAGATCATAACATTTTCTGATAAGCAACAACATCCAGAACCCGGTTAAACTTCTCTCCCACGCCCTTAAAATGAGCACATTTTTCGTACCCGCTTCCTTCGAAAAGACGGATGCTGCCAGTATTCTCACCTGTTATAATACCGAGAAGTACCTTTATATTGCTTACAGAAGCGACCTCTTCCATTTTCTGTAAAACAATCCGGCCAATACCAAGCCCCGTACAATCCGGCTTGAGATAAAGCGTTACTTCCGCACTCCGGTCGTATGCCTGCCTTTTCTTGTAAGGAGCCATATAACAATATCCGCAAACATCCTCTTTATCATAAATCAGAAAGGATTTGTATCTGTCATGACCAAGAGGGATAATCTCTTTCAGTTCTTCAAGCGAAATTTCTTCGGTGTGAAATGTAGCAGTCGAATGAAGAATATAATGATCGTAAATCTGTTTGATTACCGGAAAGTCCTTCTCACTGATTGCTTTAAAGATAATGCTCATGATCTGTTTGAATTGGGGAAGCACATGAGCTGAACAGCTGCGCTTCACAGCCCAAACTTAGATAAATTACCGCATATCACCCGTAAAAAAGTCGTCATCGCCCACCCCGGACAAAAAATGATTAGCTTAACTTTGAAAACGCGACAAACGATATCATGAATACAGACAAGCCAGACTCGATTGACAGTTATATCAACAGCTTCCCGGCAGATACTCAGAAAATACTCCAGGAAATAAGGCAAACTATCCGGGAAGCAGCTCCTGAAGCCAGTGAAGCAATTAAATATGCCATTCCCACTTTTGTCTTAAATGGTAACCTGGTACATTTCGCTGCTTTTAAAAATCATATCGGCTTTTATCCCACCCCTTCGGGTACAGATGCTTTTGCAGACGAACTTTCAGCGTTTAAATCAGGAAAAGGGTCCGTACAGGTCCCTCTCGGTCAACCCATGCCTTTAGATCTCATAAAAAGGATTGTGCAATACAGGATGAAACAGCAACAATCGACAAAGAAGGCAAGGAAATAGAGACATGAACACAGAGCTTTAATCCGCCGCCGGGGCTCTCATAGCCGTCCTCAGACGTACCAGGATACCAAAACAGATAGTAAGACCGGCAAACACAAGAAACGTACTGAAAAGGAAGATATTCACCATTCCGAACTGAGTAGCGACAGCGCCAATCAGCGGTCCTGTAATACCCAGGGAAACATCAATAAATAAAGAATATCCCGCCAGGGCAGATCCACGGCTGGAAGGTGACACCAGCCTCACGGCTTCGACTCCCAAAGCAGGAAATACCAGCGAGAATCCTAAACCCGTAACACCTGCACCAACCATCGCCCCAAACGGATCTTTTGCAAACCACAGGATCAGCAAACCGGCAGCTTCGAAAGCAAGACTTATAATGCCCACCCGTAAACCACCATATCTATCAATCATCCGGCTGAAAAAGACCCGGCAGAGAATAAACACAATGCCGAAAACAGTGAGACAAAGTGCACCGTTTGCCCAGTGAAGGGACTCGAAATATAAGGTGATAAAAGTGGAAATAGTACCAAATCCGATTCCACCCAGTGCTAGACAAATGCCGTAAGGCGCCACCTTTCGCAATACGTTTATAAAAGAATGTCTTTCCGATTTTCTGTCTCCCCGCAGCGCCGTTTTCCGTACAGCAAGAATAAAACCGAAAGCACTGATCAAAACAATCAGTCCCCCCAGCCCCGTTAATCCAATCCATTTTTGAAGCACCACGCCAAGCGGTGCACCAACAGCAAGTGCTCCATAGCTGGCAATGCCGTTAAAGGAGATCGCTGTGGCTGTATGTCTTTCTCCAACTTTTAACATCGCCCAGTTAACCGGACTGGCGCCTATCAGTCCCTCGGCAAAACCTGTCACCAATCTGGTTACCGCGATCAATGCCAGGCATATAGCAGGATTACTGTCAAACATACTTGCAAGCGCAAGCAGCAAGCCGCTGAAAGCAAAAGTTCCCATACCCTGCAATACAGCTGGCTTAGGTCCCAGCCTGTCTACGATGCTGCCTGAATATCCGCGAACTAAAAAAGTTGTAACATATTGCAGGCTGATAACCCCACCGGCAACAATCGTATTATATCCTAAAGTCTGGTGAATGAAGACCGGCAGAACTGCCAGTGATAAACCAATAATTAAATACCCCAGAAAAGTAAGAAATACAAAACCTGCTATCTCAACTCTCGTTCTTCTAAGCGAATACTCCGATTCTTTCCCCATTCTTTGTTATACCCGAAAATCAGGTGCAAAAGTAACATCCCCATTGAGATTCAGATATAAACTTCAGAACAAAAAAACATGAAAATAGTGTCAAAAGAGCAAAGAAGTTCGGCAACGAACGTTATCAGGTAATGATCACGGCAAGTCTCTAATCATTTCTCTCCGCTTTTCAATATCGCTGCTACCTCTTTCAAAAGCAACGGAAACGCTGGTTCCGCCATCCCACCATGGTCAAACCCGTCCAGTTCATACAACTTCGTTTGTTTATGCCCCGCCAGTTTCATCATCCGCCACAGGTACGCATTTTCCTCATATCGTCCCAGAAGCTCCATCTCACGATCGCCGGTTATAAGAAGCATGGGGGGTGCGTCAGCCCTTACATGAAATAATGGAGCATATTGATCAATTGTCGGCTGCGTTTCCTTTATACCCTGTTCATTCCGGACAGTAAAATGTGTAATGGCCTGGCCGCTAAACGGTATCAGGCCGGCTATCCGGTTTGCGTCAATCCCGTATACCTGAAGATATTTTTTGTCAAGCGTGATCATCATCGTCAGGTAACCGCCAGCCGAATGACCGGAAAGGAAAATATGATCTGCATTCCCCCC
>JBQGEO010000251.1:0-5362 GCA_052039655.1 Pararcticibacter sp. | reverse complement strand
GCCCCCCTCAAAACACGCTAACCCACCGACCCGGCCTGGCCGTGGAGACTCCCCTGATAAACAATAGTGCCCATAATCCGCTGACGCACACAGCGAACAGCCGTTAGAAGTTAGCTATTGGCAATTGGCTCTCTGCGAGATTTAGCTGTCAGCTGTCAGCCATCGGCTATCAGCTTCCCGTATGGTGGTTGAGGCTTTCAATTTTTCTACTTTTAACTTTCAACTTCCTCTGACGCTTTCAACCCTGAACTTTCTGCTTTCTACTTTTCACTTTCATCTGAGGCTTTCAACTCTGAACTTTCTACTTTCAACTTTTAACTTCCCCCAGGGCTATATAAAGCTCGTGATAAGGGAGTTAATTGAAAAGCAAAAAGATTAATTTGTAAAGGATATAAATAGCAGAAAAAGAGCGCGGTAGAAGAAAACTGGCATGGCAGAGGAGAGGGATTTTGGGGAGTGTTGCTTTACTAAAGGAATAGAAAAACAACTGAAATGCCACGATTGGCATCAAAAACGTGGACTTTGGGAGGGTTTAGTGTTGAAGTTGGGTAGGAATATGAACAATCGCAGGATAAGAGCTGTGGCATACCTCGATTGGGGTGTGGGGAATAAGATCGATGTGCCGTTAGCAGGCAAGGAAGGCAGGGGAGGCTTTTCACAGGCGGTTGAAAAATAAAAGAAGAAAAACATTTTTATCTTAGCTCTGTGCTAAACTATTGAATGTTTAGAATAGAGCTTTTGTCATGAAGATCGCAACCTATAATGTGAATGGAGTCAACGGCAGACTGCCGGTTTTGTTAAGATGGCTGGAAGAGTCGGCCCCGGATGTTGTTTGTTTGCAGGAGCTGAAGGCTCCCCAGGAAAAATTTCCCGAGAAAGCGATTGAGGATGCGGGCTATCATGCTATCTGGCACGGTCAGAAAAGCTGGAATGGTGTAGCTATTTTAAGCAGAGGGTTGGATATGAAGGAGATAAGCCGCGTGTTGCCGGGAGACCCGGAAGACAGCCACAGCAGGTACATCGAAGCATCTGTGAACGGTATTCATATCGGCTGTCTTTACCTTCCTAACGGAAATCCGGCTCCGGGGCCTAAGTTTGACTATAAGCTGCGCTGGTTTGAACGGCTTAACCTTCATGCGGCCGGCCTTTTGGCCTCTGATTCTCCTGTGATCCTGACGGGTGACTTCAATGTTATGCCAACCGAGCTGGATGTTTATAAGCCCGAAAGATGGGTTGACGATGCTTTATTCAGACCTGAAACAAGAGCTGCCTTTAAAATCCTGGTGGATCAGGGTTGGACGGATGCTATCCGGAAGCTGTACCCTGATGAAAAGATCTATACATTCTGGGATTATTTCCGTAACGCTTACGGCCGCGACGCAGGTCTTCGCATCGATCATTTCCTGCTGAGTCCCCATATTGATAAAAGGCTGACTGCCGCGGGTGTCGACCGCCATGTAAGGGGATGGGAAAAGACAAGCGACCATGCCCCGGTATGGATTGAACTGGCAGATTAAGTTATGGTAGCAAGACCACTTCAGATGGTTATGGAGAACCGGTCTGCCAGGCGGGCTACGGTGTCACTTTCCGTGTGGGGAATACAGTAGAACTCTCCTGTTAAGACAAGCCCGGTGTCGAGCCTTTCAATACTGATCTTTAAAAAGCCGTGCTGATCGTCGCAGTAGTTCTGCAAATAAACCTGGTCGAACAGCGGTGAGTCGTCTGTATAGTTCCCGTCATCCCTGCGGGCCAGGGAATGCAGCTCATCATATCCTCCTCCCCCTGCCACAATGAACGGTATAGAAGTGCCGTCAGGGTAGCGTTTCTCAAATCTCTGGTAATTGTGCACGTGGCCGCTGAACACGATGTCTGGTCTGGCTCCGGCTTCCTTAAATACCCTTTCCAGGAATTCTATCATTGTTTTGCTTGATCCATGGTTGATATCTGCGGAGAAGGGAGCATGGTGAAGACAAAGGATAAGGGCTTTGTCCGGGCTTCCAACCCTGGCACTGTGAAGTTCGCGGATAAGCCATTCTTCCTGTTCGGGGGTAATTATTCCGTATTTAGGAACATTACTGTATAAACCGATAATCGTTGCAAGTGGCGTTTCGAGTGTCCAGTAAACGTTGGGCTGAATCATGCTCAGTCTTTCCGAATCTCCGCTAAAGGGAACTGGTTGCCGCCAGGTACTGCAAAAGGCCGATATAAACGGATCAAGGCTGTTATAGGGCTGTTCTGCGTCAGGGTTTACGTCGGCATCGTGGTTGCCGGGAATGGCAAATATCAAACCGGGATAATTCTGATATGGTTCAAAAAACTGTTGCGGATATTTTTCTGCCTCTCCATAGGTGTACACAATATCGCCCAGATGATATAAAAATAAGGGGCAATCTTCTTTGGAATTCACCTGCTCATATTGCTTTATCATTTCTTCGGCTACTTCGTACTGGAAGTCCGGGTTGCGGATACTGCCTGTGTCGCCTACCATATGAAATACAATTTTCTGATCACTTATCCCTGGTTCAAGTTCTTGTATTGAAAGATGATAGGGGTAAGGACCAGTGGGAGACGGGAGTGGCCTGAACTTCCAGGAATCATCCGGCTGATCTTTCTTAAAGACGGGAGTATGATGTTTTAAGGAGGCTTTTGAATTCATAGAATGGTAAAGGTACTTAACATGAATTAAACGTGTGTTAAATTTCTTCTCAAGCTTATTATTTGATGAAAGAACGGGCTTTGGGAGGTGTTATGTAAAACTTATGTTAGGGATGTTAAGTTTATAAATTTAACATTAGCGCAATATCAGATGACCTACTTTTGTTCAGGCAATCAGATATTGCTGATCGTAGAGGGCTGAAACGGCAGCATGATGAAGGTTCGACCCCTTCCTCTACAACCACGCTTTTAAATTAATGATTCAGGCTCCCTCCTCATGCGGGAGCTTTTGTTTTGTATAAGGTATGGCTTTTGAAGGACGCCGGAGCGGTAAGTTTTTAACACCGTTTCAGCCCGGACCCGAAGGAGGACCGAAACGGTGTGGTTCTGTGAATTTGCCGGGTGTCAGCGGACCAGGTTATCGTTTGGTTTGCTGCCCATTTTTAACCTGAGTGTGCCTCCGCCGACTACGTCGGCAAACGGAACAGACAGAGAATTTTGATTTTTGTTATTGAGCTGAACCGATTGGATATAGATATTTTCGGCTGAGTTGTTTTCTGTTTCAATAACGAATTTGTCTCCTTTATGATATTTCAGCGTGATCTCGACGCGTTTAAACAGCGGGCTTCCTGTCTGGAATTCCGGGTTGATCTGTGTCAGTCCTTTTACGTCGAACAAGCCGATGGCCGACATTACATACCATGCACCGAGCTGCCCCTGATCTTCGTCCTGGCCATATCCATATCCGTGTAGGCCTTCTGTGCCATAGAATTCATTACATATAGTGCGGACCCACTTCTGCGTTAAGTAAGGTTTTCCGGAGAAATTGAACAGCCAGGATATATGCAGGTTTGGCTGGTTTCCGTGATTGTAAAGTGCATGGATCCCTGCAAAGGCATTGACAGTTTTACCGCCTCCAAAAGTGTCGTTCCGGGAGAGGACGAATATGCTGTCGAGACGATTGTTAAAGGCGTCCCGGCCAATTTTACTGATCAGCTTTTCCGGCTCGTGAGGAACATAAAAAGTATACTGAATGGCATTTCCCTCCTGGAAGCCTTCCCATGGCGCCAGGGGCTTAAAGTCTGCGAGGAACTTTCCGTCTACCGTCCGGGGCCGCATCAGCCTGGTTTCGGGATCAAATATATTTTGCCAGTTGGACGCCATGCCGGAAAGCAACTGATAGTCCTTCTCTTTGCCCAGGCTTTTCGCAAATTGTGCCACTGCAAAGCTGCTGAATGAATATTCCAGTGTGTGGGAGGCACCGAATACAGAGCCTTCTTCCTGCTTGGTTATAAAGTAGTCCTTGCTTGGAATGTAAGGGCAATACCCGCGTTTTACGAATGCTCCGACATCAAGTTTGCCTGCTCCGGCTGGGCGATCCCTGCCTTCCGTTTCGTTCTTGAACGCTGCCTGGTATCCTAAGTTGTAGTCAAAGTCGCGGATGTCGCAATTGTAGGCGGCAGCGATAGCGAGGCTTGTAAAGTTGGTTCCGACTCCCGATACATATTTATTATTGGCGATGCCGTCGCCCAGCCATCCTGTTTCCTGATATACGGATAACTGGCTTTTTACCCAGTCAGAGTAATACTCAGGATAAGCAAGCGCCCATAGCTGTGTAAGATTCCAGAAACCTCCCCAGATAGCATCGGAATTGTAATGATTGTAGGCCGGTTGTTTCTTCTGATCAAGAGGGATGTAACCGGTAGATCCGTCATTTTTTGGGTAAGCGCCGTTGATATCGTTCACCAGGCCTCGTCCCAGCAATGCGTGATACAGCCCGGTATAGAACTTTATTTTGTCATCCTGTGTTCCTCCTTCTGCTTTTATACGGCCCAGGGCTTCATTCCACCTCTTGAGGGCGTTTTGTTTTGCTGCATCAAAATCCAGGTTACGGGCTTCGGCTTCGTAGTTTAGCCTGGCATTTTCAACAGAAGTGTATGACTGGCCTATCCTGACTGTAATTTGTTCGTTTCCGGATGTTTTGTATGCTATAGCCATGCAGGCGCCTGCGCCGCTGATCTCTTTTTGAGATACAGGCTCTTCGCCTCTCTTAAACACTTTCACCCCGGCCGCCGGTTTGCTGAGCTTAGCGTAGAAGTACATACTGATTTTGGCATCGGGCTGATATTTCTTTACATATTCGGGTTTTGTAATAACGTACCCCTCGATTGTTGTCTCGTCAACCTGTTTAATATAAGCGTCGGTCACGGCACCGCTTTCGCCCAGTTTATTGCCGATATCGAACAGGATATACGACTCATCTGACTGAGGGAAGGTATAGCGCTGAAAGCCCACGCGGTCAGTGGCTGTTAACTCCACTTTCGTATTGTACTTGTCCAGAATAACGGAATAAAAACCTGATGTGGCATGTTCGTTTTCTTTTTTGAAAGGGGAACGGTATCCGTTTTCCGGCTTTTCTAAGGTACCGGGGACAGTTTTCAATTGACCGGTAATTCCCATGAGCATGACGCCGCCCACCTGGAATTCGTGAAAGCAGGTAAATCCTTCGATGGAAGAGTGGTTATCTTCGTATCCTACAGCTTCCCAGCCCTGTTCATTGCCGTAAGATCCATTTGTTGAAGCTCCCAGCTTAGCCAGTCCGAACGGCACTGCTGCCGGTGTATAGAAGAACCAGCGGCTATGAACTGAACCTATATTCGGGTTTACGTAATCTGACCACTTTTCTGAAGAAGAATACCTGGCCGTG
>JBQGEO010000250.1:0-3976 GCA_052039655.1 Pararcticibacter sp. | reverse complement strand
CGTACTGCGATGGGTACTGAGAAACTTGACATCAAAACAATCAAACAGGTGCCGACTGTCTTCGGAGAAGCTGACATTCTAAGGGTCGTTCTCACGCTGCCGGGAGTAAAATCAGTAGGCGAATCCAGCACCGGATTTAATGTCAGAGGAGGATCAACAGATCAAAATCTTATCCTTTTCGATAATACTACCGTTTATAATCCATCCCATTTTTTTGGTTTCTTTTCGGCTTTTAATCCCGAAGTAATCAGGGACGTCAGACTATATAAAAGCAGCATTCCGGCTAAATATGGCGGAAGACTGTCTTCTGTACTGGAACTCACAGGCCGGGAAGGGAATAAAAAACAGTTTACCGGAACAGCAGGTATAGGTTTGATCACCAGCCGGCTAAATATAGAAGGCCCTCTGATCAAAGACCGGACTTCTTTCATCTTGGGCGGCAGAACCACGTATTCAAACTGGATTATGAATCTTTTACCGGATAATGCAGGTTATCGTGGTGCAAAAGCCAGCTTCTATGATGTGAATCTCCAGGTCAACCACCAGCATAATGAGAAAAACAATTTTTATGCAACGGCCTATCTGAGCAGTGATAAATCTAATCTGGCAACAGATACCACCTTTCAGTACAATAACAGAAACATGGCTCTGAGCTGGAAGCATACATTTAACAATAAGTTGTATGGAGTTTTGTCGGGCGGGTATGACCAGTACACCTACGATAATTACAGTAATTATAATGAAGAGGTTGATTACCGTTTAAAATTCAGTATAGAACAAACTCATCTAAAAGCTAACTTCAGTTATTTCCCCAGCGCAAAGTGGAATATTGATTTCGGCGCCGGAACTATTTACTATAAAAATAAACCAGGCTCTTTAGAACCATTTAATGAACGTTCGCTGGTTATACCAGACATATTACAAAAAGAACAAGCTCTCGAGAGCGCCGTATATGCGGAACAACAGTATAACCTTACGGAGGCAATTACCATCAACGCAGGCCTTCGGTACTCACTCTTCAACTACCTGGGCCCAGCAATTGTAAATAAATATGCAGATGGACTGGTCAGAAATGATGGGGGTATCGAATCGACCAATAGCTATAAAAAAGGAGAAATCATCAAAACATACCATGGACCGGAATACAGGTTGGGAGCAAGATTTACGCTGAGCCCTGATTTTTCGGTTAAGGCAGGTTACAACACGCAACGACAATATATCCATATGCTGTCCAACACTACCTCCATCTCCCCTACCGATGTATGGAAATTGAGTGACTGGAACATCGCTCCGCAACGCGGGCGTCAGGCATCTCTTGGTCTTTACAGAAATTTCAAATCCAATACAATAGAAACCTCTGTTGAAGGTTATTATAAACGAATAGATGATTTTCTGGATTATAAGAGCGGAGCCATTCTCATCCTTAATCATAAGATAGAGCAGGACGTATTACCTACACAGGGCAAAGCGTACGGAGTGGAAATCATGATTAAAAAGCTTTCTGGAAAACTGAACGGATGGTTAAGCTATACCTACTCCCGAACTTTCCTTAAAACTAACGATACAACCGGGAACAACTCGATAAATGGAGGCAATTATTACCCCGCAAATTATGACAAACCGCACGATTTTACGTTTATAGGAAATTATCGCTTTTCCCACCGCGTAAGTTTTTCCCTTAACCTGACATATAATACGGGCCGGCCTATTACTCTTCCGGTTGGGAAGTACTTCTACCAGGGAGGCCAGAGACTACTGTACTCGGAACGAAACCAGTACAGGATACCCGATTATTTCCGTTCAGATATATCTCTGAATATACTGGGAAATCATAAAAAAAAGCAACTTGCCCACAACTCCTGGACTTTAGGGATATACAATGTCACAGGAAGGAAAAATATCTTCTCTACGTTCTTTGCGAGTGAAAATAAGATCATCAACGGATATCAGCTATCTATTTTCGGTACAGCGATACCATTTGTCAACTATAATATCCGCATCAAATGAAAAAAGGAACCATACTCTTTCTGTCCGGTCTCCTTTCAACAATTTGCTCGTGCAAGGATCCATTCGTACCTAAGATTGAAGCAAGATATAAGAACCTCCTGATCGCTGAAGGATTTATTCAGATTGGAAGTATTACGACAATCCAGCTAAGCCGTACAGGAGACCTGAAAGACTGGCAATCCCTTATTCCTGAACAAAATGCAGAAGTAATCATAGAAGGCGATAAAGGAACTGTGTTAAAAGGCAGATCCGACATGAACGGAACATGTGAGCTGCCCACACAAAACCTTAGCATGATTGAACATTACCGGCTAAAGATCATTTCAGCAGGAAAGACCTATCTGACGGGATACCTTGAGAATAAAAAAAGCCCCGAGATTGACAATATTGATTTCCGGGTAGAGAATAAAGGATTCCAGATCTATGTCAGTACTCATGATATCACCAATGGAACTCGGTACTACAACTGGAACTTTTCCGAAACATGGGAACTTCGCTCCGCTTTTCCATCTGCTTTTGAATATAAGAACGGACAGGTCGTACCCCGTGATCAGAATATCAACATCCAGTATTGCTGGGCATCAAATAATTCATCTGCCATTCTTCTGGGAAGCTCTGAACGTCTCTCAGAAGACAGGCTGACAATGATTCCCGTCAGCCACGTTTTAGGAAACTCCGTTAAGCTGGCCTACATGTACAGCATCCTGGTAAGACAATACGGGCTGACCCGTGGGGCCTACCAGTACCTGGAAAATATAAAGAAGAATACAGAACGGATAGGGACAATTTTTGATGCACTACCTTCAGAAATAAGCGGAAATATTACCTGCATTTCTGACCCTAAAGAGCAGGTACTCGGATGGATAAGCGCAGGAACAGTCTCACAAAAAAGAATCTTTATCAGCTATAAAGATAAACCGAAAAGTGGCGTAGGTATTGAGTGGATGTACATTCAAAGGTGTGAACCTTTTATTACTTCTCCGGACAGCTTGATTTATTACCTGAACGCAAGAAACCTCATTATCAGTGAAGACAGCAAGGAGGGAATTATAAAGTATATACTTAGTTCAGCACCATGTATAGATTGCCGTCTTAGGGGAGCTAATATAAAACCGGATTATTGGCCTGATAACTAGAATATTTGAATGAAAATGAGATTTAGTTTATATATCTATTGCTTTATAATTTGCTCGTGTAAGGATCCGTTCGTACCTAATATTGAAGCACAATACAAAAACCTGCTGGTCGTAGAAGGCTTTATTGAGATTGGAAATATAACGACATTCCAGTTGAGCCGTACAGGAGACCTGAAAGACTGGCAGTCCCTTATTCCTGAAAAAAATGCAGAAGTGGTGATAGAAGGAGACAAAGGAACCATTTTAACCGGAAGATCCGATGTCAACGGATCATGTGAGCTATCCACACAGAACCTCAGCCTGACAGAACGGTACCGTCTTAAGATCGTCACAGGAGGAAAGACCTACCTGACCGGATATCTTGAGAACAAAAAAAGCCCGGAGATTGACAATATTGATTTCCGGATAGAGAATAATGGGTTCCAGATCTATGTCAATACTCAAGACAACAGCAATCAAACCAGGTACTACAATTGGAACTTTACCGAGACATGGGAAGTCCGCTCAGCCTTTCCTTCTGCTTTTGAATACAAAAACGGACAAGTCGTCCCGCGGGATCAAAATATCAATATTGAGTATTGCTGGGCATCAAATAATTCTTCTGCCATTCTTATTGGAAGTTCTGAACGTCTCTCGGAAGACAAACTGACAATGATCCCCATCAATCATGTTTTGGGAAATTCAGACAAGGTGGCCTATATGTATAGTATCCTTGTGAGACAATATGGGTTGACCCGCGATGCCTATCAGTACCTGGAAAACATAAAGAAGAACACAGAACAGATCGGGACAATTTTTGACGCGCTGCCCTCTGAACTCGGCGGAAACATCAC
>JBQGEO010000249.1:0-2007 GCA_052039655.1 Pararcticibacter sp. | reverse complement strand
AAACGGGGGGATATATATAACAGATATCCATAACGGTGATTACATCAAAATAAGAAGAGCCGATTTCAAAAAAGGTGCTTCGTTTTTTAGCGCGGGTGCAGCAGCTGAGTCCGGAGGGATAATTGAAGTGAGACTGGACAGCCTGAGCGGGCCTCTCGCCGGGGCACTGCAGGTTAAAAGTACAGGTGGGATGAGCAAATGGAAAGCTTTTTCTGCGAGAATGAAAAAGATTGAAGGGGTACATGATATTTTTCTCGTTTTCAGGGGGAAGGACGGAGAGTTATTTAATTTCGACTGGTGGCAGTTTGCGCCGGTCAAATAGTGGTTTAATAGTTTTTTTCTTACATAATCTTGTTATCTGAATGATTTTGAAAAGCAATATGAAGCAGGCTGTCTTTGCAGTCATCCTTTCTCTGATCGGTCTTCTCTGGACAGATACGCTCAGAGCTCAAACTGTGTGGCTTGATGAACTTGATCTTAGTATGGCGACCCAGGGGTATGGTATGCCGGGGAAGAAAAAGTCTGTTGAGGGTAAACCTATTACCATAGCGGGAAAGACTTTTGAACGTGGTTTCGGAACTCATGCGGAAAGTTCGCTTTTTATACAGTTGGATGGAAAAGCGTCTTCTTTCACCGCTATGGTTGGGATAGATGATGAGGTTGCAGGCCATGAGCCGGCAGCAGAGTTCCATGTGTTTGGGGATGGAAAAAAACTCTGGTCAAGCGGGGTTATGCGCCTGGGCGATTCAGCCAGGCCGTGTTCAGTTGCGCTTGCCGGAGTGAAGAAACTTGAGCTGGTGGTAAGTGATGGTGGGAATGGAAATTACTATGATCATGCGGATTGGGCTGATGCAAAATTTGAGGCTCTGGGTGTGAATTCCTTTGTCACTACCAACCCGGTATCCAATGTGCCCTATATACTGACTCCCGCGCCGCCAGCATCTCCCAGGATTAATGGGGCGACTGTATTTGGCGTGCGGCCCGGTTCTCCTTTTTTATTCCGTATACCCGCTACAGGCGACCGGCCGATGACCTTCTCGGCATCCGGTTTGCCAAAAGGCTTGAAAATAGATGCAAAAACGGGGATCATTACCGGACAGATTTCGAAAGCCGGGACCTTTAATGTTATACTCGGTGCGAAAAATGCCAAAGGTGCAGCATCAAAGAAATTCCGGATCGTTTGTGGTGACCGTATTGGCCTCACTCCCCCAATGGGCTGGAATAGCTGGAACTGCTTCGCCGGAGAGGTTTCTGCCGACAAAGTAAAGAGGGCCGCTGATGCGCTGGTAAAGAGCGGACTGGTTAATCATGGCTGGACGTATATCAATATCGATGATTTCTGGCAGAACCACCGGGATTCCAGGGATCAGACACTGCGGGGCAAGCTGCGTGACGACTCAGGAAGGATTGTTCCAAATGCGAGGTTCGGTGATATGAAGCCGCTGGCAGATTATGTTCACAACCTTGGCCTGAAGATAGGGATCTATTCGAGTCCGGGTCCATGGACCTGCGGCGGTTGTGCAGGCAGTTACGGGTATGAAAAACAGGATGCGGAAAGTTATGCCAAATGGGGATTTGATTACCTTAAGTATGACTGGTGCAGCTATGGTGGCGTTATCAACGGCATGCCGGATAATGACCCCTATAAAGTAGGTTCGTTATCGTACCAGGGGGGCGGCGATTTGCCAACGGCAGTTAAGCCTTTTAAGGTAATGGGAGATTATCTTCGTGAACAACCACGCGATATTATTTATAGTTTATGCCAGTATGGGATGTCGGATGTATGGAAATGGGGTGGTTCGGTTGGAGGGACTTCCTGGCGTACCACAAATGATATTACTGATACCTGGGTAAGTGTAAAGAATATTGCCCTGGACCAGGACAAGGCTGCGGCCTGGGCAAAGCCCGGAAACTGGAATGACCCCGATATGCTGGTGGTAGGTACGGTGGGCTGGGGAAATCCTCATCCCAGTCGCCTGAAGCCAGACGAACAGTATCTTCACATCA